>CAJQNM010000632.1 GCA_905479665.1 uncultured Saprospiraceae bacterium | reverse complement strand
ATGCATGACGGGATTATCTTGGCGGTAGGGAGTGATGTAGAAATATTGGCATTAAAGGATTCGGACACGGAAGTGATCGATGCCAATGGAAACTTTGTCATGCCCGGGTTTATTGAGGGACATGGTCATTTTTCCGGACTGGGACAGAGTTTGCAAAATCTAAATTTCTTACGCTCAAAAAATTGGGATGAGATTGTGGAGCAGGTCGGCGCCAAGGCAAAAGAGATGAAACCAGGAGATTGGATCGTGGGTAGAGGCTGGCATCAGGAAAAATGGGATGAAACACCGGCGCAAAATGTGCACGGCTATCCGCACCACGATAACCTGAGTGCGGTGACACCTGACAATCCGGTGATTCTTTTTCATGCGAGTGGCCACGCCTTGTTTGGCAATCAGGCTGCCATGCGCTCGGCAGGTATTTCACGCGAGACGCAGTCTCCCAGCGGAGGAGAAATCGTACGGGATCAAGATGGCCAGGCTGTTGGCGTCTTTGAGGAACGAGCGCAAAATCTCATTCGAGGGCCTTATCAAGAATATCTGGCACAGCTGAGTATGGATGAAAAAATTGAGGTTTGGCAAGCGGGCATTGAGCTGGCTGAAGAAGAGTGCCTGAAGAAGGGAGTCACCTCTTTTCAGGATGCTGGATCATCATTTGACATGATCGATCGCTACCACGATCTTGCGGAGGCTGGCAAGCTCGATGTTCGGCTGTGGGTGATGATCCGACACAGTTCGCATCAAATGAAAGGCAAGTTGGATGGATTTCCTTGGATTGGAGTGGGTAATGATTTTCTCACAGTACGTGCGATCAAGACCGAAGTGGACGGTGCACTGGGTTCCTTTGGTGCGTGGCTGCTTGAGCCTTATGATGACAAGCCTGACTTTTATGGGCAGAACACTACGGAGATTGAAGAAGTAGCCACTATTGCCAAGCAAGCCAGCGCGGCCGGGATGCAACTCTGTGTGCATGCCATCGGAGATCGAGCCAATCGTGAAGTATTGGATATCATGGAGGCCTCCTATGTCGAGATTGATCAGCCAGATTTGCGCTGGCGCATCGAGCATTCGCAACACTTGCATCCCGACGATATACCTCGGTTTGGTGAGTTGGGCGTCATTGCGTCCATGCAAGGCATTCATTGCACATCCGATGCTCCTTTCGTTGAGAAACGACTAGGCTATGAGCGTGCGCGCCTTGGTGCCTACCCGTGGAGATCGCTTTTGGAAAGTGGCGCCGTGGTAACCAATGGCACCGATGCCCCAGTCGAGGATGTCGATCCCATGGAGTCATTTTATGCAACCGTTACACGCAAACGAGTGGACAGTGGTTTCGAGTTTTTTCCAGAGCAAGCCATGACTCGTGCGGAGGGACTCAAGTCTTATACCCTCGATGTCGCATATTCAGGCTTTGAAGAAGAAATCAAAGGGAGCCTCGAAGTCGGAAAACTTGCCGACATAGTCATATTGTCCCAAAGCCTACTCACTTGCAGCGACGACCAGATCATGAATACAAAAGTGCTGTACACAATCGTCGGGGGTGAAGTGAAGTATGTGCTTTAAAGTTTGGACTCTAGATTTCAGACGCCAGACGCTAGACATTCAGATGATCTAGGATTGAAAACGAAATCTCCGTTTGAACACTTGAACCCCCCTTGAACCTTGAACCCTTAAACCGCTTAGAGGGATCGAAGCCCTCTAAGCGGTTTAGTTTAACTCCTACTAGTTATTCCCCAGTATAAGCGGCAATCCATCCTTACCACCTCCGACGACGACTACCTTAGAATTAGGCGCTTGTGCTAGCGTCAGAGTGGCAGTAATGCCCTTATCTTGCAAGATCTTATCTGTGAGACTTGAGCTAATGATACGGTTTGCCTCCGCATCTGCTGTGGCAGCAATGATCTTTCGCTCCGCTTCCTGACGCTCACGATCCAACTTAAAGGTATACTCGAGTGACATTTGCTCCTCGCGTAATTTCCGCTCGATGGCATCCTGCAGTGTCTGTGGGAGTCCCACTTCTCTAATCAGAATCGCATCGAGAAAAATGTGTTTAGGACTTACCGCATCTCGTGTCGCTTGAAAAATTTCATCTTGAATCGCTTCACGCTGGGTAGAGTAGAGCTCTTCGGGTAAGTATTTTCCGATGACCTCACGTGTCGCTGAGCGCACCTCGGGAATCAGGATGCGATTCAGATAGTCTTCCCCAATCTCATCGTGCAAGTCCCCAATCTTGTTTGCTATCGGGCTGAATAGGTAGGAAAGTTCTACACTGATGTTCAGACCATTCTTCGAAAGTACCTCCTGGCGATCCGAGCCCTCTTTGATACGGACATCATAGATGTACAGTTTGTTCCATGGGGCCACTACGTGAAAACCTTGGTCATACAGGTTCTCTTTGTCCAGGCCTCCACTAAAACGCTCAAACAGTACGCCCTTCTGTCCGGGATCTACAGTGATAAATGTGGTGTTCGTGAGCGCAAGAAAGCCCATCAGAATAATAAATCCGATGATGGCTACGCGCATCAGCTTCGGTTGGTTTAGTCCTTTTTCAATACTCATGTTATATAAAGGTAAAATACCTACGGTAGGTTTCGAAAAAGTGAGGACTTAAGATAAAAAGCTTCTAGAAAAAGACCAACGCCTATGAAATGATCGATGATCTCAGGTTGCTCAGATCGAATCAAGTGTGGACATATGTTGCTGGGCAGATCTTGCGATCTCCGCAAGATCATGATTCAGCATGCAGCGAAAGTGTCCTTTTGGGCAGCGCTCATGTCCGATCTTGGAGCAGGGCCTACAATTGAGCCCTGCGACTTCAAAAATTTGCTGAGGGACTGAAGGATCATTGGCATAAAATGGAGCCATGCCAAAGCGAGGCACTGTATTTCCCCAGATACTGAAGATGGGCTTTTGCAGGGCAGCTGCCATGTGCATCATCCCTGTATCGTGGGTGAGGACCAAAGAGGCACCCTGCAAAATCGCCGCACTTTCCTGCAAAGTACATGCCCCACACAGTGATGTGACATGCGGGATGAGGTCTTGGAGTTTTTTGCCTGTCTCCACTTCGGCCGGGCCGCCGAGCAGTACGATTGGTTGCTTGATCAGATCACAGAGAGTCACCAGCGATTCGTAGGGCAGTCGTTTGGTGGTATGGGCCGCTCCAATGGCCAGTGCGATAAAAGGTTGGGATATGTTGTGCTGTCCTAAGATTTGTTCGTGTTTTTCCTCGATGTATAGATCAAGGCCCTGACCATCGTAGTCGACACCCAGGGTTTTTACGGCCTCGAAATAGCGATCTACCACATGTGCCTCAGGCAAAAGGTCCCATTTGAGATTGACTTTCAGCCACTTTTGCAGGTTTGCTTTTGGGAACGAAGTGGCTGAAACGGCCAAGCGAGAGCGGAGTGAGATGCTGCGACGGCTTTTTTGCAGGTCAATGATGTGATCAAACTTCTCGCTTTGCAGATCTTCGATGAGTCTTGGCAGCTGTTCAGGTTCATAGGCATGTACTTTGGATACATGAGGATTGGAACTATAGAGGCTAGTGAAGGCTGTTTTGGTTAATACATGGATTTCGCCAGCACTCTGCTGAGCGAGACAACGCACGACTGGACTGGTGAGCACGATGTCCCCGATCGAGCTCAATCGGATCACGAGAAACTTCATTTTCGCCTATTTGCAGAGAACATTTTATCAATCGATTTTGGAGTAAACTTGAAATATTGAGCGAATATGATTATTTTGAACACAATACTACGAACACTATGAAGCACACACTACTATTTCTCCTAGCGGGAGCGCTAAGTTTTACACTACAAGCTCAAGATTGCAGTTCTGCTAAGAAATCTTCCTGCGCGGACTACGCCAAGAAGCATTGCAACTATTCTGCGGCTGCTATGGTCGCCTCTCTTGACGATAACATCATCTCCGTTTTTGACTCCCAAGTGATGAAATCCAAATACTTGCGCAAGTCAATCTGTGAGCAGTCTGGTACAGTCAGCTTTGAAGAAATTTCGTTTGATCATGCCGCAGGACAATTTGTTGCTGTAAAAGCGTACGAGTGTGATTGGTCAAAGTGCGTGATGAACAAAAATTGCTGCATCAAGCCAATAAGTGAGGTGAAAGCCAGTAATGCGGTAGTATCTGCAGCAGCCTCCATAAAACAGAAGCGTACGTAATCAGGTACCTCCCGTCAGATTTTTTGCCATTCCATTTCGAGCTCTTCATTGAAGATCTTCATCACTAGAAGTGAGCGGTGCGCATGTGCAAATGTACTCGCATAGGCACTTTCTATCGCTTTCATGACATGCGATAAGGGACCGACGACCTGAGTACTCATACTATTAGACCGAACCTCCACTTCTGGGTGCTTTTTTAGCAGTTTTATGAAGCCGATCACGGCTTCACCATACTGGTCTGTGAGAGGATATAGACTGATCTCTGCGATTATTTTCATATAATAAAATTATGTAATAATTTGATTGTTAAGGTGTTGTGCTACGGGGTCCGTTTTGCACTGCTCCAGAGGTTGTTTGAAACCCACTTTTTCTTTAGATTTACAATTCCATAATGTGAACTATTCTGACCTTGATAGGTTTAGATATTAAGAATAGATCAAATGTGAGGTTTTAGACCCAACAAACCTAAAGAAGTAGTTTTCTTATTTTGAGACCTTAGTCGAATAGCCCGAATTTGAAACGTCAATTTCGGGCTCTCTTTTTTACCAAGATTTTAAGTGCCGTCATCTATACCCAATGGCAACTACTACCAACCAGGTCTAGTCTCGCGAAACCATCAACGACTTCAACTTCTTTTCTGTGATACCATAGGGTAAAATGGATTCCGATCTTACTCCGCCTTGATCGCGGTATCTCTCAATTTTTGCAAGAATGGACTGGCAAAAATGAAATCTCTCAATATATCATTCTCACTGGCCAGCACTTCTGAACGATGACCTTGCCAGCACAGCTTGCCTTGATGCAGGAGATTGATGTTGTCACCAATTTCCATGACGGAGTTCATATCGTGGGTGTTGATGATGGTAGTGATGTTGTTTTCTGCGGTAATGCTCTGGATCAGTTCGTCAATAAGAATCGAAGTCTTGGGATCAAGTCCAGAATTGGGTTCATCGCAAAAAAGATATTTGGGTTTCAGCACAATAGCTCGGGCGATTCCTACCCGCTTTTGCATACCTCCACTCACCTCCGAGGGAAACTTGTCGTTATTCCCAGCCAGGTTCACGCGCTCTAGGCAGTAGTCGACCCGTTGGCGTTTCTCTTTGGCAGTCATAGCAGTAAACATGTCAAGCGGAAAAGAGATATTTTTTCCCACTGTCATGAAATCAAATAAGGCATTGCCCTGAAAGAGCATACCTACCTGCATGCGTACCTCTCGAAGTTGTTGCTTGCCCAGGGAGTCAAACCGTGTATCATCGTACCATACTTCGCCCGATGTCTGTGTGAGTAGCCCCGCCAGAATTTTCAAAAGAACCGTCTTGCCAGCCCCACTCTTCCCGATGATTAAGGTGTTTTTTCCCGCCTCAAAGTCAATGCTGATGTCCTTGAGAACTTCGGTGTCACCAAAAGATTTAAAAATATTGACAGCTCGAATCATAGATCAGGTGGTTAGTAAGACTGCGAGTATGAAATCGGCGAGAAGAATCAAGATATCACTGTAGACGACCGCATTAGTGCTGGCCTTCCCCAGCTCGATGGCCCCTCCTTTGGCATAATAACCCTGGTAGCAGGACACTGTGGTCAAGATGAAGGCAAA
>CAJQNM010000631.1 GCA_905479665.1 uncultured Saprospiraceae bacterium | reverse complement strand
AAGGCGAGGCCACGCGCCATGCCTTGCAGTTCGCTGCCGGTTTCAGCCGTTTTGAGCTTGGCGTGGGTTGGCAGGACACGCAGCAATTCTGCGCCCAGCCATTCCTCGACCCGTTTCAGTGTCGCGGCCTTGCGATGGGTTTCGGCATCTTCTGCGCCGATCAGCTCCAGCCGGGGGGCAAGCCAGTCGGGGCCAGCCTTGAGGCGGGCAATGTCGGCGCCCTTCCAGCTGATATGGCCTTAACTCTACCTTTAAGTGAAGGTCTCCGTGATAGTCGACCTCCGATTCCTCTATAACTATGTGGCGTAAGCCCTGAGAAAGTTGCTCAGATTCTTCCAATAGTGTGTACTGGTTTTTCTTGATCCTAACCAATTCTCCCTCCATCACCCCAAATTTTGCCAGGGACTGATACGTTGTCATCCAGGCAGCTGGTATGATGAAAACTTTATTGTTTGGCAATATGTACAAAGGGTCATCTCGGCGAATGGAATCCAGTAGTTGGGCAAATGTGAGTGTAAAATCCCCAACTACAATCACACCCTTGATATCAAACCAGTCCTGTTTGGTCACGGTCTGCAAGCTGATATCAGCTGGCTCAAGCAGAATATCACGTTTATCTATGACCGGCGGAACCAATTTTATTCCCAGAGATCTAAAAAAATCCTTGTGCTCAATCGCCCACTGAATAAGATCGAAACATCCATCCTTCTCGCCAAGGGTAAATCTCCTAGCTGGATTGAGTGTAAGCCCAGCTTCGATCAAACTTTGTGCCACATCATTTTCCTTTCTTGACCGGATAAATTGATTGATGGTCACCTGGCCATTATCGTCCATAAGGAGATAGTTGCGCTTCTGGCGCGGATTGCTCCCATAAAAAAAGGTGCCTCCATAATCGAAGATCAGATCCAATACGTATTGATTATTCATGAAATCCTCGGTAAAGGAAGTGGATATCGACTGGACCTTATCAATTTGTGTAATCTCAAATCCTTTGGCTTCAACGTCGACATTCTGAACGACATCTATGATAAATTTCTCAAAATAGGTCTTCGTCAAATGTGGTGGCACCAATACTTGTGCCTGTTTGAGAAAGGGCTTGATTTTATTACCATTGATGTGCTCGAGTGAATATATCTGATAATCCAAAATGAGATATCCCGGCTTATCCAAAAGAATGTGAACGTCATGATCTTTGGGAACGATAGTGTGGTCTCCCTTTTGCAAGACAAGGGTGTATCTAATGCCCGCCGACATTTTTTCGAAGTACGGTTGAGGTGCCAGATTTAGCTGGGCCCAAGTAAGTCTTATTTGTTCAAGCCTCACTTCTCGTTTCACATCTAGGCAGAGATGTACATCCGCATGCCGGGCAACTTGCAGAAAATCCAACATTTTGCGTTTGACATACCCCTTAAGCAAGGTCTTAACCCGAGGATCCTGGTAGAGCTGATGAAGGTCTTTTTTCTTCCTCCTCTTGGGGCTATATTTTTCTTCCAGGGCCACTACATGAAGCTGCTGGCAGATGGTGTATAATTTTTCATGTGGTGTTTCGTCTATGACGATGCCATACGATTCGATATTTTTTGGCACTACCCGCGCTATCATATAGCCCAGAGTGCCACCCTCCCGCTCCTCTACGAAATAGGCTTCTGGCAGGTAAGCCTTAAGGACCTCCTGAAAATATAGGCTATATGCGATGACGGTCTTTCTCAAAACTTGATCCAGGAAGAACGCTTCTATTTGTTAGGTTTTCGCGAATATATACCAAATCCGCTCAGCTCCACCATGCCCTGCTCTAAGCCAAATCATATTTTTTACCCGTCAAAACTGCATAAAGCACTAATTAGTTTCAAAATAAGTAGCTTCAGCACTTATGTTGATGCTCATTGACAATTCTGATTTGATCTATCAGTTTACGATTCTCGCTATTTTCAGTATTGCTATCATCTTTTTTGTCGCGATGTATTGGTATGCTCAGTCCCTCCAAAGCGCCATTCGGGACGAAGAGCAAACTCGCCAAGAACTTCTGGTCAATTCACTAGAACTCGATAAATCAAAATTGAGAAACAATATCCTGGAGGCTGAATCTGCGACCAGTGCGGAACGCACCAAACGCCTAGAACTGGAGGCGACCCTTCATCACAATAAGCTTATATCAAACTCACTGTTTCAAAGCAGACAAAGTGAACTACTGGCGGAAATTGAATCTATGTTGATCAAAGCAGAAGACTCGGTCCAAGTAGAGAAGGGTGAGATTGGAAAAATAAAGCAAAAGTTGCGCGAAAGCTTGAGAATGGAAGAAGGCTGGGCTTCTTTTCGTGATCAGTTTCTGCAAATCCATCCGGACTTCTTCAGTCTTCTACAAAGAGAATACCCTCGTCTCACCCAAAACGATCTACGTCATTGTGCATATATTAAGATGAGGCTCACTACCAAAGAAATTGCTCGGCTCATGGGGATTAACCCCTCCAGCGTACAGATTTCCCGGGTTAGGCTGAAAAAGAAAATGGCTCTAGCGAAAGAAGTGGACTTAATCAAATTCGTCGCTGCATACTGATGCAACAGGTCAACATTCAGGCTGTCGATTCTGCAATACTCGTGGGGTATTTTCTCATTACACTCGGCATTGGCATTTTTGTATCCAGACGCACCAAAACAGGAGCAG
>CAJQNM010000630.1 GCA_905479665.1 uncultured Saprospiraceae bacterium | reverse complement strand
ATGCCGACTATGTGACGCTAGACCTACTTACTGAAATATTAGCGACGGGACGGAGCTCTATTCTTTACCAGAATCTGGTACGGGGCAAGTCCATACTGAGTCAGGTAGATTGCTATCTCTCAGGAGCACTGGAAGGAGGGTTGATCATGATCGAAGGGAGGCTTGCCCCAGGCTTTTCTTTTTCAGAAGCTTACGATCAAATATGGCGCGTGATAAATAACCTGAAGAGTGAAGAAATCTCAAAGGAAGTGATGTCTCGCCTGAAAAACATGTGGGAGACAACCTATGCACTCTCAGAGATGAACATTCTCAACAAAGCCATGAATTTATCTTACTATGAATTGTTAGGGAGTGTTGAGTTGATCAACACGGAACAAGATCTCTATCTTTCAAAAACCAAAGATGACGTGATGGTGGTCCTTTCCAAATATTTTCGCCGGGATCGAGTGATCACGATTGAGTACCACCCGACCGTTTTATCTCCCACTCCCATGCAGTCTTCATAATATCACGCATAGTCCATTTTGGCTCCCAGCCCAATAGCTCACCTGCTTTGTCGTGATTTGCATAGATGGCCACCACATCTCCTGGCCGGCGAGGCCCGATTTCATAATTAAGTGATTTGCCGCTGGCCTGCTCAAAGGCCTCAATAGCCTCCAGCACCGAACTGCCAGTACCTGAGCCCAGGTTGAATATTTCCCGATTACCAGACATTTTTCCACTTGCGACAAAATCGTAGCTCAGCGTGTATGCTCTTGCCAGATCCATGATGTAGATGTAGTCGCGTATACAGCTGCCGTCGCGGCTATCGTAGTTGTTGCCATGCACCACAACTTTTTCGCGCTTACCCATTGCGGTCTCAGTGATGATTGGCACGAGATTGAGGGCAGGATTGATCGGGGACTCACCCATCAGGATGGATGGATGGGCACCTGCTGGATTAAAGTAACGCAGGTTGATATATCTTAAATTGGGATATGCCACTGCTGCATCAGCAATGATGCCTTCGCAAATTTGCTTGGTGCGCCCATAGGGAGATTCGGCCGTGGCCATGGGCGATTCTTCGGTGACCGGCAGACTGGATGGATTGCCGTACACGGAGCAAGAACTCGAAAAAATAAAATTTTCTATTCCATGTTCCTGCTGCAGCTCGAGGAGGTTGAGCAGACTGACAATATTATTTCGGTGATAACGCAAGGGTTGTGCTACGGACTCGCCGACATTCTTCAGCGCGGCAAAGTGAATGATTCCGGCGATTTCTTCTTCGGCAAAAAGCTTGGTCAAGGCCACCTGATCGCAGAGATCGATGGCGTGATTGGTGACTTGCTTGCCCGTTATCTCTTTGATCGCTGCCAAGACTTCATCCGAGCTATTGATCAAATTATCCACACTGATCACCTCGTAGCCATGTTCGATCAGGTCCACGATGGTATGGCTGCCAATGTATCCACACCCGCCGGTCACTAAAATTTTACCCATTCGATTTCTTTAATTTGTGTGCAAATTACCAAAACGAAGATTCGTGCTCTTAGAAAGATTTGAACAACCAGTAGTCGCACTGGCAAAACAGGCGGGTGAAGCGATCATGAAGATCTACGAGAACCCTGATCTATTTCAGGTCGAACTGAAGGGCGATCAGAGTCCACTTACAGCTGCGGATAAGGCTGCAAATGACATCATCTGTGATGGACTCGCAGCGCTTGATCAGGACATTCGGATCATCTCAGAAGAAAACAAATTGGCACCGTACTCAGAGCGGTCACAATCGAAACGCTGCTGGCTGGTCGATCCGCTCGATGGCACCAAGGAGTTTATCAAACGCAACGGAGAGTTTACCGTCAATGTCGCTCTGGTGGAAGATGGCCGTTCTGTCTTTGGTGTGGTCTATGTACCTGTCACCGGTGAGACCTACGTCGCTGCCCTTGGCGAAGGAGCATTTTTAATCAATGCTGATGATCAGCGCAGCAAGCTATCGTGCCGATCGTTCGATCAGTCTGCTACGGGACTTGCGATCATCTGTTCGCGTAGTCACCTCAATGAGGCCACACAGGATTTTGTGCGTCGCTTTGCCGATCATGAATTAGTGCCAAGAGGCTCATCCCTAAAATTTACCGTTCTGGCAAGAGGAGAAGCGGATGTGTATCCGCGACTCGGACCAACGATGGAGTGGGATACCGCAGCTGCTCATATCATCGTAGAGGAGGCAGGTGGATCACTGGTGCATTTTGAATCGCGTGAACCACTCACGTACAACAAGGAAGATCTGCTGAATCCCAATTTTATTGCCATGGGGGCAGGGGAATTGGATTGATATCGCTAACGAAGACGCTTCTCGCATGTTAACACCCGAGAGGCTCAAGACTCAAAACTCAGGGCTCGGTGCTCTGACCGGTTCTCGAATGAACCCCTGCGCACGTCTAGCGTCTGATGTCTCATATCTAAAGTCTCTCTGGGTTCAAGGTTCAATGGGGTCTCGACAGCCGAAATCAATCTCGAATGAACCCCAGCTAAATCTAGCGTCTGATGTCTGATATCTAAAGTCTCTCTAGGTTCAAGGTTCAACCAATCCCGAAACCGTTCTCGAATGAACCCCTGCTAAATCTAGCGTCTGATATCTGATATCTAAAGTCTCTTTTACGTTGCCTACCTTAGCTTTTTTCTAAAATACATTTGAATCTCCTCGTATGTTCCGTAGCTCTCGATTCTCGCAATCAATTGGGTATCTATTATCACGACCGAAGTATTTGGCAGTCTTGAAAATTCACATCTTCTTTCTTATCTGTTGTTTGCATGCGACTGCAGATGCTCAGAACACCCTGGTCTTTACCGATATAAGTAACTTGAACAACTTTAATCCTAATAATGAATTAATAGAATCTTGTGCTTGGGGAGACTATGACAATGATGGAGACCCTGACTTGTATTTAACTTTTAACGGAGGCAATAGACTGTTTAGAAATAATGGCTCTGACGAATTTACTGATGTCACCATAGAAGCAGGTGTGGCGCATGGCGGTTTTGGTGTGGGGGTAGGTTTCGCAGATTTTGACAATGATGATTTACTTGACTTATATGTAGTGAATTTTGGTACTGGTTTGGATGTGCTTTATCATAATCAGGGGCCTGATGAAAATGGTAAATATACATTCCAGGATATAACAATCGATGCTGGGACGATAATTGAGAGAAGCAGTCGAGGAATGGCATTTCTTGACTATAATCGAGATGGGCTGATTGACATTTATGTTAATGCGATTGGTCCAGATATTCTGTACAAGAACCTTGGGTGCTTAAAGTTTGAGGATGTCGCTAGCGAGGTAGGAATTGAGCACTCTGGTGGTCAAGGAGTAGGCGTTGTCGCGACCGATGTAAACAATGATGGATGGATCGATTTATTTACCGGCAATCGGAGTAGTGATTTATGCAACTTGTACATAAATAATCAAGGCCTTTCATTTGTTGATATGGCGGAAGCGACCGGAATAACAGACACCGGATTAGGCATGGGCGTGATTGCCTTCGATTATGACAATGATGAAGATATAGACCTATATTGGACCACTTGGCCTGGAGCAGGCGAAATATATGAGAATCAGCTTTATACCAATTTACTCTCTCAAACCGGAACACTCGAATTTCAAATGTCTGCAGTGGCGAGTGGTACTACTGATTTATTAGGTTGGGGTATCAGCACAAATGCTGGAGACCTGGACAATGATATGTTCCAGGATTTTATTGTTACCAACGGATTTAATGCAAATTCGACGTCAAACGTTATTTTTCAAAATCAGCAAGATGGATCCTTTGTAGATGTATCGTCGGCAATCGGGGGTGGTTTGTTTGATGGGAGGGGTGTTTCCATGGCGGATTTTGATCTGGATGGAGATCTAGACATAGTTGTAACTGCTGACGCTGGAGATACTACTAGACTTTACAGAAATGATTCTGGCATTCACAATTCGATTAACCTCAAATTAGTAGGCAAGGAGAGTAACCGTGCTGCGATCGGTTCAAGGATAAAGGCCTACATAGCTGATACAACTCTTCTAAGGGAGGTAAGTGGAGGAGCAGGAAGAGGCTCCTTCAATAGCCTAAATATTGAATTTGGATTAAACGTAAATAGTGCTGCGGACAGCATTGTTATTGATTGGATTAATGGGTCTACAACAAGGCTCTACAATGTCGGTTCAGGATTTTATGAGGTGAGTGAGTCTGATTGTGATGTAGCTACAAACAATATCCACTATGCCAATATTACCGGAACTCACTATTCAGCAAATCAGATTATTTCTTCAGGATCAATTTTGATGAATAGTTCCGTAATATTTTCAGCGAAAGAAATAATCTTAGATAAATATTTTACAATACCAACTAATTCCACTTTTGAAACCCAAGTTGATTCATGCGGTGTAATTGAAAATTAGTGAGAGACTTCTTGAGATTTATGTAGTGTATTGTCTGTTTTGCTAGAATATGCGCCTGCGCAAACCGGTACGCTAGCTGGGAATATCGCCATCGTGGGTGCTCCAAATTGCTCCCTGTGTTCCTTAGGGTTTGGGTGAAGGGTGATTGGTTGATTCTGTAATTTGGGTAATCAGGGGTGATCGGGCTAAGACGAGCTTTTTGTCAGTAAATTAATGTACTGCTTGAGTGTTTTGGCAAGGTAGTCCCGCTGGGACGAAACATCAAAGCAATGGGATTCATCCCGTCGCAGAAGAAAGTCCGATTTAAAGCCCTGTAAGGCCCAAAGGGCTCGAAACTATCCATTATCACACCGATGGATTGCATCCATTGCTGCGATGTGTT
>CAJQNM010000629.1 GCA_905479665.1 uncultured Saprospiraceae bacterium | reverse complement strand
ACCCCATCATCACATTTGGGCCACGAACTTTGATTTCTCCCGCTCCGTCTTCGTCTGGTGCCTCAATTTTCACTTCCACCCCTGGCAAAGGAAGGCCAACAGTGCCTAGGCGATGCAATCCTGGCTCAAATCGATTTACTGTGACCACCGGCGATGTCTCGGTCATGCCATAGCCTTCTCTAACAGCTATGCCAGCAGCCTGGAAGACACGGGCCACTTGAGGTCGCAAGTGTGCTGCACCAACCAAAATGGCCACAATCTCTCCTCCCAATTTTTTGCGGAAACCACGAAAGAGAACTCGCCGAATAAATTGTATGGCCGGCCTTTTATGGCGATCGAGATGCGGCTGATAGTTTTCACTAAACCCAACAGCCCAGCGCATGACTCTTCGAGTGAGTAAATTTTGAGCAGCAATGTGAGCAACACCTTGCTGATGCATTTTTTCCAAAATCCGTGGCACTGCCGTAAAAAAATGTGGTTTGACCGTCAGTAGTGAATCGGCCAAATGGTGGCTTGATTCAATAAAATAAATATGAGCCCGGTGAGTGAGGTAGGCATAGATCAAGGTACGCTCAAAAACATGGCTGTAGGGTAAATAACTCAAAATCCGTTGATCTGATCGCAACGGGATCAGCAAGGCGATGGACTGTACATTGCTCATAATATTCTGGTGCGAGAGCATGACCCCCTTCGGCTCACCGGTGGTACCACTCGTATATATGATACTACTCAAATCCGCTGGCCTGATTTTTGCTGAAACCTCATTTACCTCTTCCCAACTGCATGGTTTTGTGCGACTTGCCAGTATGACCTGGGGTGTCACCATTGTCTTGATTTGATCAGATACGATGCGAAGCTGAGCCTTGAACGACACCACCATATTTGCATTGGTTTCGACGGCTATCCTTTCCAGCTGCTCTACCGAGGTCGTCGCGTGTACCATGACCACAACATATCCCATGGCCTGGGCGATGAGATCGAGCAGCACCCAATTTACTGTTGCCGACTCGGGCATGAGGATAATCTTATTGCCAAACTGAACATCTCGCTCACGAAAAAATCCGGCAAAATGCAGCAACCTTCGCGACATTTCTTCAGGGCTCACTGAGGTATATGAATCAGCATTTTTCTCGTGCAAGAATGCAGCTCCCGTTAAAGTGCTTGGATCAATCAGATCGAAAGTACGTTGCCC
Organism: uncultured Saprospiraceae bacterium; assembly: GCA_905479665.1. Lineage (GTDB taxonomy): Bacteria > Bacteroidota > Bacteroidia > Chitinophagales > Saprospiraceae > CAJQNM01. The sequence continues at coordinate 3,690 of CAJQNM010000629.1, read as the reverse complement.
CGTCATATCGCTTTCGAATTCTTTGGTAAGATAATATCTCTATTCAGCCGTTGGTAAATAAATTCATGAAAGGCTGGAAACTCAGGTAAATTATTATGCCCTGCCCCCTCTATTTCCGTCAGCGTAAATTGAGATGGATTTATTTCTAATAGACGTCGACTATGGCTCACGGGAATAAGGCGATCTCTAGATCCGTGCAGTAGATGCACCGGTGTATCTATATTCGTAAGGAACTGATCCGTGCGAATCTTGTACCGAAGGACCAACTTAAGCGGCAACATAAATGCCCAACGTCGTACATTATCGTAAAAACTGAAATAGGATGAATCCAGGATGAGCATTGCCGGGTTATTCCACGATGCTATACGTGCAGCAATTCCGCTGCCCAGGGATCTCCCATAAATGATTATCTGCTCCTCGGAATAGGTCTTTTGCAGATGGCGATAGATATGCTGACTATCGTTGTATAACTTTTGCTCGGTCCGCTTCCCTTTGCTCTTGCCGAAACCGCGGTAATCCATCACAAAAAAATCGAATCCATTTCCGACAAACTGGGTGGCAAATTTCCCCCACCCTTTTATACTCCGCGAATTGCCCTTAAAGTAGTAAACCACACCACGGCTATTAGGCACTTTAAAATGCAAACTATTGATGCTCCCGCCATCCTCCATTTCAAAGGTCTTCTCCTCAAAATCAAAGGGATACTCATATTGAAAATTGCTTGGCAATATCTCAGGTCGGAAAAAAAAATAGTGCTGCAGGAAATAAATCGCAATGGCAATCAACAAATAGATAGCGACAGCGATAACCAGTATCTTAATAACCATCCGGTCTATCGTTGTATAACTGCATTCTTCGATTAATCCTCGTTTGAATATACTAATTTCGCCCCATGACAAGGAGGTACAAAGTTGGCTTAAAATCCCTAACCATGGTTCTGATCATGTTTTGCTTGGCACTCCCTATGTGGCACTGCACTTCCGACCAAGATAAGGGGAATCTCGGCAGAACCGTAAAATCCTTTGAAGATCGCTGGAAGTCCTTTCCCTATCGCGATCAAAACTGGATCCCCGAAAACGGTCTCTTCCTCTTTTGCGAAAAGTGGACCTGGAGATATCTAAATACTACAGTGCCACAGGGCTTGTCAGGACATACTGGAGAGATATCCGTATTTCTCGATCCCGTAACCGGGACGATGCTATTTACCAAAGAAGATGCTGGGCTGGTGGGATCAGATGTGGATTTCGTGATGGCCATAGGTGACCAGTACTATGTGGGCTACAGTCCTCCTGATCGTCCGAAAGAAATGCAGGTCTTTGAACTCGGTGCTACCTATGATTTTCGAAATGAAGCTCAAAACTACTTTAACGAAAAAGTGAAAGCGACGTCAAATACCCTCGAATTTGCACAAGGAGACGGCAACTATCCGATCACCGGAAAAGAGTACAACTGGACCAGTCCTGACCAGGCGGGTCTCCAAAATGCATACCTCGCAGATGTCCCTTTCTACTTTGCCGCCTTTTATCATCTCAATGAACTCTCATCCGATCTACGCCTACCGATTAAAGTGGATCTTAGTCACCAAATACCTCCTCGCATGGCCGTTTTGAGCTATCGCTACGAGATGTCTCCAGAGCTGATTGAGCTGCAGCTCATGTCTGTCACCGATGCGGAAAAGCATCTCGATTTGACGCTGTACGATTAGATTATTGGAATGAATGTCCAGCATGGATCTGGACCGCTGATCAAGATGTTCGGAATGGATCTGGGATATCGGAATATCAAATTGTCCGGAATGGATTCGGACCGCTAATCAAGATGTCCGGAATGGATCTGGGAGAACAATTGTCCGGAATGGATCTGGGATAGCAATTGTCCGGAATGGATCCGGACCTGGATCGTCTAATTTTATTTTGATATTTTGATAGGACAATGAAGACAATGCGTAGACGAAAATTTCTCAAGGACACATCGATAGCGAGCACGGCGATGCTATCTACTTCATATATCCCTGGGCTACTTCAGGATCAAAAACTGAAGGTAGGTCTGATCGGGGCAGGATGGTATGGGATGGTGATCGCGGAGGCCGGACTGGAGGTCGGTGGCATCGAGGTGATTGGGGTCTCGGACGTGGATAAGAACCACTTGGAAGAAAGTGTGAGTAAACTCGAATCGATCCAAGGAACAAGACCCAAAGCCTTTAAGGACTATCGGGAGCTTCTTGAAGAACCCGGTCTGAACGCAATCCTCATCGGTACACAACCCCACTGGCATGCGCTGCAGTTTATTGCTTCCTGTGCAAAAGGGCTAGACATTTACTGCGAAAAACCACTGTCTTACGATGTGGCAGAAGGACAAGCTATGGTCGCTGCGGCGCAGAAGGCTGGCAACATTGTGCAGATTGGCTTTCAGCGAAGAAAGGCAGAATCCTTGCTCAAGGTAAAGGCCATGATTCAGGAAGGTAAGATCGGACAGATCCATGAAGTAGGGGCTCAGATTCACTTCAATCCTACAATTCCAGATACCACCCCACAGGCACCTCCGCAGGGTCTTGATTGGGAGGCATGGTGTGGCCCCGCACCTAAATTGGACTATCGACCAAGTATCGGACACAAGAGTTGGAGACTCGAACGGGCATACGGCAATGGCCATCTATTTGATTGGGGTATTCATCACGTTGATGCCATCCGGATGATGTTTGATCTGGACATGCCAAATCGTTTTGTGACCCATGGTGGGATGACCAAATTGGCAGGAAAGATCACTACTCCAGATACGCTACATGCCACCATGCATTTTGATGAGATGCCACTGATCTGGCAGCATCGCATGTGGGGCACTGGTGGTATGGATAAATCGCTGAACAATGGAATCCACATCTATGGAGAAGAGGCCACAATTTTCGTCTCGGACAGTCATTTGAAGATCATGTCAAACGCAAAAGATGCGGAGCTGGAAGTAGTTGAAGTCTCGGCAGCCACGATTCGCCCGGATATGATGCGTGACTTCATACAGGCAGTGCAAAAACAGGATAAAGCATTGATCTCGTGCCCCGTAGAGGAAGGTGCTAAATCAACCGCCTGTGTACAGCTTGCAATGATCTCTCACTACACCAACTCAGATGTGCATTGGGATCAAGCCAGCAAAACGATAAAGAATAATGTGGAAGCGGAGTCGCTATTGGCGCGCCCTTATCGTGAAGGATATGTGAGACCGGGGTGAGAAGTTCCATTTGATACTGTGTAGTGAATTGAGTCTCGATTTTTCCTTGGTGATAGTCCGTCGTATGCCGTAATTATACGTCCACGTAAAGCCTTACTAACACTACATCTATCTTTCTCTTCCTCAGAGCTTACGATAGCGATAAAGGCACTCCTCGATGCAACGTACAGAGGTCGGATAAATGGTCATTTCTCGGCCTTCAATCTGGCAATCGTAGACCATATCTGCCGGTGCATCAGAGCAGCCAAACTCAAATTTCAATACATCTCCCTTCAATTCATATGTTCCCTGCCCACATGATTCAAAGCCTCTGTTCTCCCACCTGCCGTCTTTAGAAAAGACATAAACATTACCCTTTCTCACCTTCGTCCATTCTGCAGGACCACCAGTACTTACTTTTTGTTCAACTAATTGCCATGCACCGATCAAGGATCCATCTGAGGTGGGTATTTCAGTCTGATGACAAGC
>CAJQNM010000628.1 GCA_905479665.1 uncultured Saprospiraceae bacterium | reverse complement strand
TATCTTTGGCCACGGTCTGCGATCCCCAAGCAGACCGGCTATCGAGATATCCTGTTTGACATGCCCGAAGACGGATTCCGACAGGCTCTGCGTATGGGAAAGCCGACCTTTGACTATGTCCTATCGCTCGTCGAAGGACATCCTGTTTTCCACAACAACAGCGTGAACAAACAGATGGAGCCGCGTGTTCAGCTGGCGACAGCTCTAGAGCGCTTCGGTTGCGATGGAAACGGGATATCTACTGGAAGAGTGGCAGCACTTATGGGTATCAGTTTGGACAAAGCAACCAAAATTTATTCTCATTTTAGGGATTGGAAACGGAACTGTACCCTTGTACACAGATCGTACTCGAGGATGAATTCGGGATATCGGGAGCTGTTGGGATTATCGACGGGCTTTCCCACATTGGCACCACCCGTAATCAACGCAAAGTTCGCTGGGACTTTCAACCACTGGATGATGAGTAGTCGCTGACCTGGGGTCGTGTGGGGTGTGCCCTTCGGGGTTTCCTTTGGTGGCATGAATGGTATGGAGTTGTGGAGTTGGATGTGAAATCTGGAGAAAGGAGTATAATCCACGTTGATTTTTCAAAATCAACACCGATTTCGACGTTGATTTCAAATATAATCCTCAGGATTTTGCGATTTTTTTCGGCTGATATCCACGTTGATTTTGAAAAAAAAATTCCGGTTCGCGCTATTGGGCTTCTCGTCGAAAATCAAATTTATAATCAGCATTTTTATAGGGGTAAAAAGTTTTTAAAGGATTCTGAAATGAGTGTCGAGGTACTTTATGGATTAGATACTATATTCTTTCCATTTCTTAATGTGTAAGTGAGTGTCTTGCTCGATTCTGGGAATAATTGAAGCACATTCAAGCGATATGCGAGTCTCTGCAGATCGAGGTTCTTCCGGAATCATCATTCCACTCGTCTCCGATCTTCCAAATGCTTTTATAATGACTAGAGAGTATGCACCTTTGATTTCGTGGTGATTGGACCAGGATGAGAGGTCGATTAGCTTCATCTCATTCCATTTTGGTCCGGACCAGGCTTAGAATAGAGATAGTGGAATAAAAAGTATTTATATTCAATTTATACACCTAGCAACTCATGTGTAGCCTCCATGCGTCTGTATATCATCGTATGGACAGTACCACCGAAAGCAGCGAATATGAAACCTTGACCAAACAAGCTGATTTTTTGATATGTCACTTTGATAGTCCCTCCCATTGGCTGGTGTGAGTATGAGCATGATCGGATCATATTTGCGGCCGTCCATGTGCGAAAACGTCATCTTGAGCAATTCTTTTTTTTTTGAGTGGCACAGTAAGGATGCGGGAAAAGTGGAAAGGGGAGGGAAACATCATTTTTCACGCCTTCTTCGCCTTCTTATTCAATCGCTCATCACCTGCAAACGCGCTCTTGTGGATTTCCACGTATTTGAAGACATGTACATGGAGCTGGTAGGGAGTAGGCGGAGTCGTAGGAGCTGGGTAGGTCTCTACTTCTTAGAGACCTGCAATCATGGCGATTTCTCGTGGAGGAAAGAGGAGAAAGGAGAATCCAGGCGTTTCGCAATCGCTTGAGAAATGCAATTGGGGATTTGCCTCCTGATCGATCGGATTTGACTTGTCTGCGATAATGAGCGATCTCATCAACGACATTTCTGCATAGACATGGACGATGATCTTTACAGAGCAGATCTCGCCCGCCGTCTCGACAGACAAGATCTCGAGCACATGATCTTCATGACGCGGTAGATAAATGCGATACGCCGATGCTGTTGAATTGACGCCGTAGAATCCCAAGTCAAGGGCGAGTTGAGCATTGATCTGATTTTGCGGAGTATCGATGATATTTGTCATAGGAGGAGGTGGGTTGTTGCTGGAGGATGCTAGAGGGGGGTGCGTGGAGGCGGATGAGAGTAGCTCGGTTTCGAATGGGACTGGAGCCGAGCTGATTGTGCTTGACTTTACAGCCAATCCATCGGCCGCTATATTTGTATATAGTTAAATAAATGGTTATAAACGAGGCGTGCGCTTGCCTGCCATTCTTTTCACCTGATCCGCCTTGAACGTAGCGATGATCTTTTCGACTTGTTCAAATTTAGCAGGGTGTCCGGCGAGATTGACGATGGTCGGATGATGGAGTATCTGCGCTGGAGTCAGCCCTTGCTTGTGGAGGAGAAGGACGGGGATCTTTAGTTTATTTTGTCATTCGTGAGAAATATTTTTAGAGATTTCAATTTTACTGTGCCGTCAATTTCCCGCATCCCGGTTATTTTCAAATATTTCAAATCTCATATTTCTACAACTAAACGAGGACTAGGCATCCTAAGATTTTGCAGACTTCTTCTTTGATACCCTTGACATCGTTGTGCAAAGAATGAAGTTTTTATCTCGTGGTCTGAATTTTGCACCATTCAGTCTATGCTAGGGTTTTGGTTCTGGAACGTTCAGAGCTCGTCAGTATTCATGAAATGGGTCTACAAGATGGAGTACAAAAAATTAGAATGATTCATCCGCTACCGGCAGAGATACAAAACTCCAAAATCCTGTCAAATTTTTCGAAATAACGGGGATGCGGGAAATTGACGGCACAGTAAAATTGAAATGGAAGAAATCTTTGATTCCGTCATCAAGTCCTACTTTGGCAATGCCGACGACAGAGCAGTGCGATCCCTCTTTGGTCTATCCATTGCTATGATGTCCTACGTCTACTCTATCATTGCTCCCGGTCTCTCTCCAAAAAAGTTGTTGATTGCTCTCCACTTTATGAGACTATATCTTGCAGAGTCTGTCAGTGCTCTTGCGTTTCGAATTGATCCAAAGACATATCGCAAGCATGTCTCTTTTGCAATTGCTCATTTGGACTCTTATCTACCCGAGGTTATATAAACTTGTTTCTCATCTCACAACACATCCTAGATTCCCTGGGCGTATCGACTGGAGCATACTCTTGGAGGAAGGGTCACTGCTTCTGTCGATGCGACTAGATGTCCCATCGATAGGCCCGCTGGAACAAGCGCCAACGCCACTACCTTTTGGAGGGCAAAGGATTCATACTATGCATTTAAGTATGAACTAGCCATCTCACTCGGCCCTCATACGCGTATTGTCCACGTGTCGAGAGCTTATCGAGGCGGATTTGCCGATATCAATATCACGCGAGCCGAACTACTTCCAAAAGCCCTGCCAAACGAGTATTTTCTCATGGACGCGGGATATCAAGACCAAAACGAGCCGCGCTTCCTCTCCCCAGTGAAGCAGTACGAAGGTCAGCCTTTGACCCAAATCCAAAAGGATCACAATATGACAATCCACAAGAAGCGCGTCATTGTCGAGAGAGTGAATGGGCGAGTAAAAGTGTTTGAGTGCTTCAAGAAGCCCATGGAGACATGAGCTGGGATTGCACCAGCGATGTTTCTCCGTGGGATGCAAGTTGATGAATGTTGTTTTTGGATTCGAGCTGATGAATAAAGAGTGATTTTCTCTCATTTTTCCCTTTTCCCGCATCCTAAGTACATGGGGCAATTTTTTCGCTGTACTGAATTGCCCCCTGGTAAAATGTCAAAAAATATAATCATTTTTTCAATAGCAAGCTCCTCCCATCCTGCTGAAGCACCGGACTCCTCGACAGGATGTCCGTGGCTGAAAGCCGCTTTTTGGGATCCATGATCATGCACCACTCCAACAGGTCAAGCACGTCGCGTCCGCCGACGAGCGCGTCGACCCCGTCCATCCGCATGATCAGCTGCTCCCAGGAGACGGTGGCGGCTTTGAGGGTGGGGATGTTGGTCTCAAATGTGCGTCCAAAGGAGCGCGCTATGCGCTCCATCTCGTCTATGCCGTAGATGGCGGTGAGCTCGACGAGTGCGTCCATGTCGCAATTGCTCTGTGAATGGATGTTGGGGG
>CAJQNM010000627.1 GCA_905479665.1 uncultured Saprospiraceae bacterium | reverse complement strand
CCTCCGTCTTTCACCTTCACAAAGAAGGTGCCGATGATCGAGGTAATGATGCCTAGACTCGCGAGTATGAGAGGCAGTATAACTGCGTTTAGGCCCTGAAATTCATTGGTGGCGTCAAATCCAGTTGCACCAATAAAAGCTGCTCCCAGGATCATCGTTCCGATGATAGATCCTACATAAGATTCGAAGAGGTCAGCACCCATACCGGCTACATCTCCTACATTATCTCCTACGTTATCAGCAATCGTGGCGGGATTGAGTGGGTGATCTTCGGGGATTCCAGCCTCGACTTTACCTACTAGATCAGCGCCAACATCCGCGGCTTTGGTGTAGATTCCACCACCCACTCTCGCAAAAAGTGCAATCGAAGATGCCCCAAAAGAAAATCCAGTAATCACGTTTATAACTTTGGTCACATCCCAGCCCATATTCGAATACACTAGAAACAAGACGCCCAGCCCAAGTACACCTAGACCGACAACACCAAGGCCCATCACAGAGCCTCCAGCAAAGGCAACTTCTAGCGCTTTGCCCAAGCTCGTTCGAGCTGCCTGGGTCGTGCGCACGTTGGCCTTTGTAGCCACCCGCATACCAAGGAATCCAGCCAATGCAGAACACACGGCGCCCAAGACGAATGAGACGGCAATAAGCGGTGAAGAATCTTCCGCGGAACCCGAGATGCCTAATAAAATCGCAACAGCAACTACGAAAATGGCCAACACTCGATACTCCGCTTTGAGAAATGCCATTGCCCCATCCGCAATGTTCTTTGCGATCCGGGCCATTTTCTCATTTCCTACTTCTTGCTTGGTCACCCAGCTCGATTTCCACATGGTAAAAAGCAAGGCAATGACGCCAAAGAAGGGTAAAATATATATGATCGTATGATTCATGTCGCTAGTTAAGATCGTAGGAAAAATGGGTTGACCGTCCTAAAATTGTGGCGGCAAATGTACATTTAATTTGCTTTCTCTCCAACTTGACACGATCGTCTCTACTCCCTTATCCACTGGACTTTCTCTTGCCAAGGAGAACGTACCGGGGGTTGTCCTGCTTGCGCAAAATGTCCCAGATAAAAGAAGCCCAGACAGGACTCACCCGCAGACAAATCGATAAACTCATGAATGGCCTTGCGAAATGGCGGGGTACTCCAATAGCCCCCAACTCCCAGCGACCATCCACGAAGCGACATATTTTGCACCGCCATAGCCACAGCCGCTTGCTCTTCCCATTCAGGCACCCGCTCCTCGGGGTCTCGCTGCATGCAAATGATGATCACCGCCGATGATCTAGTCACCTTCGCCTTGATACTGTCATATTTCTTCTGCAAAAAATGCCCTCCCTTGGGATCCTCCCGGTACTTTTCAGCCATAAAATGTGCGAGACGGGCTAGTGCCTCATCCCTCACGACATGGAAACGCCAAGGCTCTGTAAGCTTATGTGATGGAGCCCAGTTGGCACTTTCCAGCATCTGCTCGATGTTCTCGTCAGTGACGAGATCACTCGAAAAGGCCTTTGGGAAAACAGAACGTCGATCTGCAATCACTCGCTGTACGATATCTAGTTCATTCATAAATTTATTTTTAGATAAGCCTAAATATTAGTACCTATGTGTGACTTATTCAGGAAATTACGCTCAACACGGGATAAAATTATGTCTTTATCGATAGCTGAAGAAAACTATCTCAAGGCGATTTACAAATTGTCGGAGAGATATGGCAGTCCAGTAAACACGAATGCCATTGCCAGAGTAATGAAAACAGCTCCGGCATCAGTCACCGATATGCTGAAGAAATTGGCAAAAAAAGACCTCATAAGTTATCAGAAGTATTATGGCGGATCTCTTGCCGATCGAGGAAAAAAACTTGCTACTGAGCTCATTCGCCGACATCGCTTGTGGGAATCATTTCTGGTGGATAAACTCGGTTTTGAATGGGACGAAGTACATATCATCGCCGAAGAATTGGAACACGTTGATTCTCAAAAATTAGTCGATCGCTTAGACGAATTTCTCGGACACCCCAAGTTCGACCCACATGGAGATCCCATACCTGACCGCGAAGGCAGATACACCCTACGGGTACAGTATCCTCTTTGTGATCTTGAGCCAGGAGAAAGCGGGACAGTAGTCGGTGTATTGGACCACCAAGACGGATTTCTGCAGGTACTGCGTGTCCTTGATATCCAATTGGGAACCAAAATTTCTGTGCTCGAACTTTTTGACTTTGACGAGTCGGTCAAAATATCCATCAACGACAAAGAACATATTGTTTCAAATCAAATCAGCACCCAAGTCTATGTCAAAAAGTAAACTAGGCTGGAGCTTGCTCATAGTACTATCGCTCACTTGTGACATTTCCACAGCCCAGGCACCACAAAAACCTGTGGTGCTCGCAACTGCCTCGATGATTGCCGATATGGCCAAACAGATAGCCGGTGACAACGTTATCATTGAGTGCATAGTCCCTATCGGGGGTGATCCTCACATCTATGATCCTACTCCAGGTGATGCCCAAATGATCGGGAAGGCAGATCTCATTTTACGCAATGGTCTCACTTTTGAAGGTTGGCTCAACGAACTCATTGAAAATTCGGGTGGAAATGCAGAAGTCATCACTGTTACTGATGGAATCGATCCGATCGCGAGTAGTGTGTATGACAATGCCGTTGACCCTCACGCCTGGATGGATGCCAATCGAGGTCTTACCTACGCCAAGAACATCTATGAGGCTATCGCGCTTTTGATCCCAGCTCAAAAGACCATGCTCACGCAAAATTATGAGGCCTACCTCGAGCAGTTGCGAAATACGGATCGCTACATCATGGAGCAAATAATGACCATACCTGCTGATCGTCGAGTATTGATTACCTCTCACGATGCTTTCCAATATTACGGTCGAAGATATGGGCTGCAGTTGGAGTCGGTACTGGGTACATCTACCGACGCCGATGTGCAGACCTCCGACATTGTTCGCCTCAATAAAGTGATTCGTGCAAAAAAAGTACCCGCCCTATTTGTGGAAAGCACCATCAATCCCAAACTCCTCGAGCAGCTGGCTTCCGACAATGACATCCGGGTCGGTGGAAGTTTGTATGCTGACTCACTTGGTGATGAGGATAGTCCAGCCCCTACCTACCTCGCCATGCTGCGACACAATACAGATGTGATTGTCGCTGCACTCAATCGGACACTGACTGATGATACTGCGCATAATGCTGGTGAAAAACCTATCGCAAAAGACCGCAATTGGACCTACTTGCTTTTGGGAGGAATACTTTTGTTGGTGGCGATCATCGCCTATTTCAAATTTGCCACATGAGAAATGCAATTTCAATCCGGGATCTTTCTGTTTCGTACGACAAAAAACGAGTCCTTACCAATATCTTCCTAACGCTGGAGCCCGGATTTATCTATGGTGTGATTGGTCCCAACGGTGCAGGAAAATCTACCCTCTTCAAAGCGATATTGGGACTTATTGACATTGACACTGGCTTGATCCTGGTGGATGAAAAACCGATCGAAGATATTCGTAAAGAGGTCACATACGTACCGCAAAAGGATGAGGTGGATTGGCAATTTCCTGCTACCGTCATGGATATCGTTTTGCAGGGACGCTATCCTCACAAGAAATTATTCCAACGCCTCAATGCGCATGATCTGCACATAGCGCGCGACGCCATTCACCAGCTAAATATTGAGAATTTACAAAATCGTCAGATCGGTGCGCTATCCGGAGGTCAGCAGCAACGTGTTTTTCTTGCTCGAGCACTCTGCCAACAAGCCGAGGTCTTTCTTCTTGACGAACCCTTTGTGGGTGTTGATGTTTTGACCGAAGAAAAAATAATTGAAATCCTGAAGAAATTAGCAAGCCAGGGCAAAACAATATTAGTGATTCACCACGACCTTTCCTCCGTAAAGTCGTATTTCGACCGTGTCTTACTGCTAAACCAAAGACTGATAGCCGTGGGCGACACGGAAGAGGTATTTACCGAAGCGAATATTAATAAAGCATACAAAGCGCAACTCACTATTCTCCATAAAACGGGATTAATTGGATAATGCCAAATTGATTCCTGTCCGCAAATGAAAATTTGTTGAGGCCAGAGGATTAAACCCTTGCAAAATATTTTCCACAGAAAAATAAGGCCTTACTTTCCCTAGCCGAGCCTGTGCTCCAAATCCCAGATTTATTTGCTCGTATTGGTAGGATAAAACAATACTTGTCTCCAACATTGCTAAAAAGGAATAATTTACTGTTGTTCCAAAAGACCAAGGTGCAAAATCCTGTAGCGTATAATGCGCATGCGCAGCAATACTGCCATGGTTCGAAAACTCAAAGAGTGCACTTACCCTAAAATGTGTGGGGAGACTGCGCTGCAAATTTTCGGTCTTTTCAGAAAAATCAAAAAAAGTGCGCAGTGAGTCGAGATTACCTCCAATCGTAATATTATCGAGATCTAAGACATCGGGAATGGTGGTGCCGCTATAGTCGAATTGCTTTTTTGACGCATATATATCCGTACCTTTCCAATTGATACTTCCTAGGTCGGAAACCCCGAACCCTACATGCCACCGATCCATTGTAAAAGTACCTCCCAGATCCAGGGCAAATCCAGTATTTTCAGAAATAAAAGACCAATTATTCAAGCCTGAAAAACGATAATTTAAAAAATTGAGGTCATCAAACTGCAAGAGTCCTTTCGAATAGATCTCAAAATCCGTATCAAAGGTGAGGGCATAAAACTCAGGGTCCGTGTATAGTGAAAGGCGCCTACTACCCACGGCGAGTAGTTGATGCCCAAACAATATCTTTGGCCTGACAGCTAGTGAGATTTTACCCAAGTCAATGCCTATTTGTAAGGAATAAGCATTGTAAGAAGCGTATTCGCCCGATAGGCCGAGCTCAATGATTTCGCCGATAAAAGGCTGATTGCCACGATTGTACAATTCAAC
>CAJQNM010000626.1 GCA_905479665.1 uncultured Saprospiraceae bacterium | reverse complement strand
GCACACGACCTGTGGAAAATACCCCGCGATTATTCCCAGCATCGAGGGCTGGGCACGCATTACCGGATACAACACCATAATTATCGATGATGAAGACGATCCGTATGCACATGGATTTGTTGTTAATTGAGAATGAATAATTGATAATGGATAATGGACAATGGATAATGGATAATGGATAATGGATAATGGATAATGGATAATTGCGAGAGTGGTGAGACAATCAGTGAAATATAAATTTAAATAAAATCCCAGGCCAAATCTAGCGTCTAAAATCTAGCGTCTAATGTCTAAAATCTCACATCTAAAATCTAAAGTCTAGTGCAAATACACATCATCGGAGGAGGCATCATCGGTCTTTGCTCCGCCTGGTATTTAAACAAGGAAGGATTTGATGTGACGGTGATCGATCGCACTGATCTCTGCTCGGGGACGTCACATGGCAATGCCGGAATGATCGTCCCGAGTCATTTTGTGCCCATGGCCTCACCGGGTGTCGTTGCCCAGGGTATACGCTGGATGTTTAATGCAAAAAGCCCATTTTATGTCAAGCCGAGATTAAGTCTAAATCTATTGCAATGGCTGTGGAAATTTTATCGATCGAGCACTGAGAAACATGTATCCGCATGTGTACAGACCTTACTTGAATACAATCAATGGAGCAAAGAACTCTATGGTGAGTTTGCAAAATTGCCCGAATTTAATTTTGATTTCGAAAGAAAGGGGTTGTTGATGCTGTATCAAACGGCGCACCAAGAACAGGAAGAAAAAGAATTGGCAGAACGGGCACACGAACTAGGAGTATCTGCAGAAATCATTTCTGAATCAGGCCTAAAAACACTAGAACCGTCGATCGAAATAAACGCACGTGGAGGAATTTATTTTCCAGGTGACGCCCATTTACAACCAGGCTACTTTATTCGGGACCTGATTGTTGCCCTCAAGCAAAGGGGTGTTGAATTCCTCTTGAATAATGAGGTGGAAGGGTTTGGCACAGATGGAGATCGCATCCAATCCCTCAACCTATCCGGGCAAACCGTATCGATCGATCACGTTCTCATTGCTGCCGGTACTTGGTCAGGCAAGCTGGTGCAAATGCTGAAAGGCTCACTTCCACTGGAGCCCGGAAAAGGATACTCTGTCACGCTCTCTGAGCCTGAAGCAATACCAGAAATTCCCAGTATTCTCACCGAAGCCAAGGTGGCCGTCACCCCCATGGGCTCCAGTCTACGCATCGGTGGCACCTTAGAACTTGGGCAGCTGTCACTTCAGATTAATCACAAACGGGTCTCTGGTATTTTGGAAAGTATGCCGCGATATTATCCTCAGATCCAAACAGAACAATTGAAACGGCAAGAGATATGGCAGGGATTTCGTCCGTGCTCCCCCGATGGTATGCCGTATGTCGACACAGGAATAATCTATCAGAATCTCACCATTGCTACCGGTCATGGTATGATGGGGATGAGCCTCGGCCCCGCCACCGGAAAACTAGTAGCCGAATTGATTGCCGATCGGAAGTCAAGTCTCGATCTAAGTAAAATGAAGGTGGGACGGTAGGTTTACAATTCCGAATTCCGCGGGCAGATGCCCTTCAGGGTTAGGGTAGCGCGCAGGGCACAACATCCAAGGGCTCACGACCCCTTGAAATTATTCGAAATGCGTATTAATTAATCCAATAAAAAAATGGACTGTCAGCCAGAATCAAGTCTCCTTTCGTATTCCGTAGCGGCCTTCCATCGTTTCCATCTGCTGTCGACATAAAGAAAGCATATTCAGGAATTTCATTTGCTTTTACCGCAATAGCAATTTCATCTCCATTTGGTCCCCAGCGAATGATGGGAACGATCCAACCATACAATTCCAGGTCCGCACCCTGATACTGGATGGTATCGGAATGTCCTGAATCTAGGTAATGAATCATCAATCCCGATTCTCTTTTGATCAATAATTTTTCGGCAGCGGGGTCGACAACTAAATCTCTTGCGGCAAGCTCCGTTATTAATTCGCTTTCGCGACTATCGATATTGTATTTCATGATCCGACCATTCTCTTCGCCATAGATAATATGATCTGGATCAAGCCAACTCGCTGAATAAGACCTCAAATTTTGCTCAAAGAACAGTTCCTTTCCCTCAAGATCGACCAGGGAAAATCCAGGTACATTTTCTAAGGTTGAATCAGTCTCACTGGCTTCTTCGACCTGATACCCATTTAGCAATAGCAGCTTGCGGCTGGCATTGTATTCTCCCAGCCAATAATAGTTATTGATCCACATTTTAGGATCATTGATCATGCCTTGTAAGGATTTAATCAGTTCACCAGATTCGTCATAAATCTCGATTTCAGGAAACCTCTCATTGGAATCGTAACGATTAATCCGATGTATGTGCACACTATATCCATCATAGCCACCCCAGCCTGGAGCATTAGATGGATAGAGAGCAGTGACCTTGCCAGAATGAACTTCAACCTGACTAATGCCTCCATTTGTAAAATATCTGATTTTACCGGCAAACGCTCCATTGGGTTTTACTAGATCAGGAATTGGTCTTTCTGCCTTCTTTTGATATTGGACATAATTGGTTTTCCCGCTATCATCTTGATATTCAAACTGAATGATGTAGTGGCCTTCCCGAACCGAACAATAATTCAGATATTCAGCAAGTTCGCCAGTAAACTCTATGGATCTTGACTCTGACCGATAGGCCCAACTTCCGCTGAGGTTTTGGGAGGATATTTCGTAACGCCCATCAGCGCCCAGGTACAACTGACCCATTGGGCTGGCTTCGAGATCGAGTGTTGGTACACCTTGCACATTCCAACCCTGTATTAAACCATTCTGCATCCCCAGACCGACGCCGATTGAGGATATATAGCTGTCGTAATATCCAGCTTCAGGCTGATTTCCATCTTCTTGAGCAAGAGTTGCAGTCAAGATCAAGATTTGGAAGATGCCGCACAAGAGATGCGATGTGATGCCTTTGCTATTCATAAATTTCAATAATCTCTCCATTGCCTTTTCCCAAAACACTCCTCACATATCCATTCACCACTTTTTCCATCGGCACCGGATTATGCCCCGGAAAATAATCGGCGTATTTTTCAACGGAATCTTCAACGAGGCCAGGGCAAACGACATTTATTCTTTTGCCATCGTGCATTTCCAAGGCAGCTGCGAGGACAAAACTGTGGATAGCCCCGTTAACCATGGCAGCACTCGTCGTCATGTCCACAGGATCGACAGCGAGGATACCGGTAGTCAGGGTCACTGAACCACCAGCACTCAATGATTTCATACCGAGGCGTACGATATTCACTTGCCCCATTAATTTACTTTTTATACCGACATAATAATCTGCCTCAGACATTTTCTCCATGGGCTCCCAGCGAGCCTCTCCTGCCGCCACAACAATTGCGTCAACCGGTCCAACTTTATTCAAGGCTTCCACAATCGATTTTTCCGATGTGATATCGATGCGGATATCTCCGGAAGTTCGATTCGCGGAAACAACCTCGTGTTCTTTGTCAAAGTGCTTGACAAGATGTTTTCCAATAGTACCAGCGGCACCAACAATTAATATTTTCATATGGGAACGTCTATCAACTCTATTTGGAATAATAACGCAGGATTCTTTTTCAAAAGTAGGGTTTTTAGATGTTCCATAAATGTCTACTGAAATTCGATGTCTCTATGGGAGCCATCGCAAAAGGGCTTATTTGCAGATGCACCACACCGACAAAATGCTGTATTGCCCTCTCGATTTTCAATTTGGCCATCCACCTTGGTGATTTGAAGTGATCCTGAAACGAGGAGTGGCCCACCCTGCTGCACAAGCACTGCGGTCGTTCGTTCTGCCGACTCTTCCTTCTCATCTTTCTCAAGGTAACCGAGTGCACCAGAAGGGCACTGATCAATTTGTGCTTTGATAGCATCTGCAGAGGCGGCCTCAGGCACGATCCAGGGTCTCTCATTCGGTCGAAATACGTCCTGCAGTCCTTTGGCACAAATGGCCGAATGAATGCATTGAGCCGGCTTCCATACAATCGTAAGGTCGTCCTTCTCGTAGTTCTTTACAATCTTTTTATCTGTTGCCATACCACTAACTTAATACTTGTCACATCAATAGTAAAGACTCTGCTTTGTCGATCTCTCTTATAAGTGGGGAAAGGAGATAGAGTCATGATGCCGTGCGCCAAAATTCACAATTCGGATTTTTGCTTTTTCAATACGAATTGATTTGCCCCTTTTTTCAATAAAAGTGGAATTCCATCTCTCATTTGCCGGTCGGAAAAGGTCAGCTTCCTTTCCTCCCTAAAATCGATCAATTCATAGTTCCTATTTTCTTCCGGAGTAAACCACTCAGGAAACTGGTTGATCCGAGGCCAATCGAAGGGCATATTCATAATAGTCTTGTGCCTGGGAGTATCAAATTTCAACACACCTTTCCAATCCTTTTCTAGCGTTATACTGACAAGTAAATCATCGTTTTCGATCACCGCTCCTATCTGAAGATCAGATCGCCATGGGTAGGCCGTCACTCCCTGGGTTTTCCAAAGACAATACATGATGGTTGTCCTGGCAAAATTTCCATCACCATGCCATCCTTCAACAACTCCAGAGGAACGCCATTGTGAAGTATTGGGTCGGTGGCTCGAATCTTGCATAGACCACAGCACCTGGGTTTCACTATCTATCCAAGCAGCGGCCGATGCGATGGGTTCCCTAGCATACAAATTTAAAACTCCTTCTATAGCATCCGCATAACCATCTGCAGAACCTGTCTCCCAATCAAAATTCCTATAGCTAACATTTAATGCTCCTAGTCCTTTCAACGTAGCTGTTCTATAGGCTTCCACCGAATCAAGCTGATATACCGAATAGAATCCGTTAAAGGTATATCCGAAATTATCGGCAATACCATCTCTTGTTATTTCTCCGGTTTGTGGATTTATAGCATTATAAAAAAGTCCGTCTTCATTTCTACCATGTTCCAGGATGCGATCAAGCATTTCGTGGATATGCGGCTTGTATGCCTCTTTTTTGGAGATAGCTGCAAGACTCGCGGTAACGTAAAGCTCACAAAGTCCGGAAACAATCTCACATCCATGGTCGCGCAACCTGAGCTCGGTAAAATCTCTCGTTGGGTGTTGATCCCCCAGTAAATAATAGTCACCTAAGCGTATGGCCCAATCGAGGTATTTTTGTTCTCCGGTCATCCAATAAATCCGAGAGAGCACTTGTAACATTTCACCATTCACTTCCACATTGGTAGAGACGATATTTCCATAATCGGTCTCCACCGGTGCATGTTTCCACATATCATCCAGGATACCAATCATTCTGTCAGACCAGGGGCTCACCCCCAACCATTCAGTTAGTGGTAATAGCCCATCTTTGATATATTCAGAAGAACCAAACAAAATACTTTGCAAATCGGCTTTTGGCTTATCAAAATCTCTTTTATCAAAAGAATACGTATCCGGGAGCTGGTCAATACGGGAGGTAAGTTGGGTTTCGCTTTCCAACATTTCCATCATCCGCCCCTGAAAAAGCTCTTGATCTGTGAGCGCCGTAGTTAAAACCATAAATGGATAATTGTCGGCTGCGGCATCCTTGGCATTCCAGATATCGGTATCCTGGTACAAGTTTCTGGGGATGAGCCCGGTGGTCGGATCTGCATGAGCCAGCCAATCTTTAACAAAACGCCGACATCTTTCTAATCCTTCGTTGACTAATATACCATTGGCATGTGCTTGTTTAAGAGCTTTATTTTGTTTAGTCGTGAGCTCAATTTGATTTTCGGCAGGCCGATTACAGGACAGCACTAGACAGCTAACGAAAATAATTGTTCTATATAGTTCATTCTTATTCATTAGTTTGTTGGTGATCATGAGAGGCTAACTCAAAGGAATGTCTGCGTCACGAGAGCGGCAGGTTCAAAGAGAAGAATGTACCAGACCCAGACATTTCAGCCTAGCCTATTCGGCAGATAGGTTGAACGAATCCGCTCATAGAGAAACACAGAGCTTCGTTTGAGCTCATAAGATAATGAACTTAAGTTTCTGGGGTAAAAAGAATCAAGAGATTTTCGACATCTGA
>CAJQNM010000625.1 GCA_905479665.1 uncultured Saprospiraceae bacterium | reverse complement strand
GGGAATCAATATGTCGAATACACTTAAGCAGAATGGCTACGAAAATATAATTGACAATAATTATGTGACTGGTGAAGAGTGGCTCCCATCAGATGGCATGGAATCCTCAGTAGAGGTACGCACGGAGCGCTTGTTGCAAGCTGGTGTGGAAGAGGTTCAACAGTGGAACGAAGGGCTTCGGTTCTTAACCATTGACGATTTGAGGGACATTGCGAACACCTGGCCAGATATCCTGGTTATTTCAAAATAGAAAAGACAGATCTAAAGTTAGATGCTAATCATCCTTTATCGTAAAGCCAGGCTGCACGTACCTTTTATTTTCCTGATTTTCTTTTCAGCAAGGCTTGTTGCACAGGATGTCACCTTCTCTGAATTCGTCATTGAAGATGGTCTCACCTCGGTCAATGCTATTTTGATTGATGACTTTGGCTACAAGTGGTTCGGCGGCACACATGGACTATACCGACATGATGGATACGGGTTTGCCATATTTAAGCATAGTCCTGATGAGACATATTCGCTTAGTTCCAATGACGTCAATACCTTGTTTGAGGATGGTCGAAATAATATTTGGATCGGACTCTCCAAGAATGGGGCAAACATTTTTGAGCGCGAAACCGAACGCCTAGTCAGATTGACAAATATACCCATCTTGGCTGCGAGCACAGTTACAGACTTTGAAGAGGACGCTGGCGGAAACATCTGGATTGGCACCTTAAAAAACGGATTGTTCGTGCTAAACCCAGACTATTCATTAAAAGAACACTTCACGCACAACATCCTCAATTCCAGCAGCCTGAGCAACAACGACGTTTTCGATCTGCTCATAGATTCTGAGGAAAATTTTTGGGTAGTGACGAACAGTGGTGCTTTGGATCTTTACAACCCCGAGGATGGTAGTTTTGTCCATTATTATTTTCAGTCAAAACAACTATTTGGCATACGGTCAGGACAGAAGCTATTGGAGGCAGAACCTGGCAAGATATGGGTGGGTACCGAAGGTCAAGGCATTTTTGAATTTTCCATCGCCTCCCATTCCTTTGAGCAGCTCAATCCACAGGGCAATGGTTCGGTGAATACCAGCATCATTACAGGATTTGGTAAGGACAGTAAAAAAAACATCTGGATTTCTACCGATGGTGGTGGATTATATTGTCGTCAGTCCTCTGACAAAACTTTCACCCATTACGGGTACGATGAGCAAGAGGAGTTCGGCATTTCAAACAATGCTTTCTACAGCCTAGTGATTGACCGATCCAGCCGGATCTGGTTAGGTATGGGCAATGGCAAAGTCAATGTTTCCAACTCCCACCCTTTTCATTTCATCCGCGCTGGTCGGGGCATCAGTTTTAATGTCGTGGTAGACCTCTTGGTCGATCAGAATGCAAATATTTGGGTGGCAACAGGAGGTGGCGGAATCGATGTTATTGAATCCAAAAGTCTTCGACAACTTTTTAGTTTTAATGCGGAAAAGGAGCCATTGCTTCAGACCGATATTATATTAACTCTTTTTGAGGATCATAACCAGAATATTTGGGCAGGGACGTTCTTGGGCGGAGTGAACCTATGGTCTTCTTCTGGAGAAATTCTGGATCACTACGCTCACTCGGAAGTAGGAAATAGCCTTTCTAATGACCATATTTTCGACATTACGGAGGATGCAGAAGGAAAAATATGGATGGCCACACAAGGCGGAGGAGTGGACTGCTTCGATCCTCGTGCTCAGGTTTTTAGGAATTACAGTGTTGAGAATAAATCAGGCTTGGTTTCCAATCGATTGCAATCGCTATGGGCAGATAGTCAGAACCGTATCTGGGCGGGGCATTTCTTTGGAGGCGTGCAAATCTTTGATCGAATATCCAGCCAGTTCGTTTCTGTCGAATTGCCCAGTGACTTGCACCGGAGCATTGCCAAATATCCTGTCCACGCCATTTACGAGGACAGCAGAAGCAATATTTTGATTTGCACCGGAGGAATGGGCCTGGTGGTCTTGGACAGTACGTTTACCCAATACACTATTTACAACCAACAGTCTGGATTGCCTTCCAATGCGGTATATGGCGTCATTCAGTTTGAGGATTACTATTGGGTCAGTACGAATATGGGATTGGTTCGAATATCTCCGGACAGTCAAGAGATATTAACCCTAGATAGAAATGACGGCTTGATAACCAATGATTTTGAGGCTGGGGCGATAGCTGCCAATCGGCAAACAGGAACCTTGTATTTTGGCTCGAAGGAGGGGGTGGTTTATTTCAAACCTAATGAAATCGCCCGTTATGGAGAAGCTCCTCAAATAGTTTTTTCGAGTTTAGTTGTCTTGAATAGGCCAATTGTACCTGGCGATTCTCTGGCTGGAGAGGTCATTTTAGAACGCTCTTTATTATTCAGCGAGCGCATACAATTGCCCTATTCACAGAATAGTTTCTCCGTGTCTTTTGCTTGCCCAGGTTTTAAAAAACCTCAAAAATTATTGTACCGTTATCAACTTAAAGGCTGGGAGGACCGTTGGCTAATCGCAGAGCCCAATCGCAGATTTGCCAACTATACCAATGTAGATTTTGGCGAGTATGAATTGGCCGTACAGGCGTCAACCGATGGAGGTAAGAGCTGGATAGCAGAGCGGGCGGTTCAGGTGATTATCAGCGCTCCCTTTTATCATTCTAAGTTGGCCTATCTGCTGTATGTGTTGCTGATTGGAGGCGTTGTTTCTGGTATTTATCACTTTATTCGAGGACGCGTTGCGTTGCGAAATCAATTGGAAATTGAAAAAATTTCGAGGACGAAAGACAATGAAGTAAACCGTGAGAAAATAAATTTTTTCACCAACATTTCTCATGAAATCCGGACGCCATTGACGCTCATGTTAGGCCATTTGGAGCGCTTGTTCAACCTTGAAGGAATTGAGCAACTGGTCAGAAGAGAACTGGATATCATGAGCAGAAATGGTAACCGTCTATTGATGCTGACCAATCAGTTACTCGATTTTCGAAAAATCGAAATGGGTCAAATGAAGCTGAAAGTAAGTCATCAAGATGTTGTCCATATCATTCAAGAAATACTTTTGCCGTTTCGAGAGTTGGCCATGCAGAAGAATATAAGTCTGCAGTTTAAAAATGAACTTTCTTCTCCCTATGCATACTTTGATGCCTCCAAAATTGAAATCATCCTATATAATCTACTATCAAATGCCCTAAAGTTCACGACTCCAAATGGTCAAATAGAGATTATGTTGAGGGAAAAAGAGGGCTCCCTTGCCCTTTCCGTTAGCGATTCTGGGCCAGGTATCAAAAGAGATAACTTAGAAAAGATATTTGAACCGTTCTTTCAGGGGGAGGCTGGGAGCCGACGGGGCATGCAAGGCACGGGTATTGGTCTTTCATTGGTTAAGGAATTGGTGGAACTGCATCACGGGATCGTTTCTGTAATGAGCAAAGAGAACAGTGGGGCCATATTTCAGGTGCTTTTACCCTCCAATGCAGCAGCATATTCCGCAAGTGAAGTTGTAGAACTGAAAGAAAGAGGAATAGATCTACATGAAGCAGAGACGAGTAGGATCCCATTCGAAAGTGAGGAAGCGGCTATCACATTATTACTGGTTGAGGACAATGAGGAGATACTTTCCTTTTTAAGCGACGGCTTTGCGGAAGAGTACCAAGTCCTCACTGCATCCGATGGAAAGTCCGGGCTAGAAAGAGCGATAGAAGTTATACCCGATGTCATCATTAGTGATGTGATGATGCCCGAGATGGACGGCATGGAAATGTGCCGCCACTTAAAGGAAGACATTCGAACCAATCACATTCCAATAATTCTGCTAACGGCACGTACGGGTTTTATCCACGAGCATTCAGGTTTGGACACCGGGGCAGATGATTACATCACCAAGCCCTTTCGGTTTGACTTACTCCGCATTCGCATTAATAACCTGATTGAGAATCGAAAAAGGGTGCACAAGAAGATCCGTAGAGATTTTTTGCTGGAACCAAAAAGAGTAGACGTCAATGACCCTAATGAACAGTTTGTTGTCGATGCGATGAATCTGATAGAGGAAAACATTTCCAACGAAGAATATACGGTCAAAGAGCTAGCTAAGGACATGGGCATGAGCCACTCTGTACTGTACCGTAAGGTAAAGGCATTGACCAACATGACCGTCAGTGCTTTCGTCAAATCTGTTCGGTTGAAAAAGGCAGCCCAACTCTTGAAAACTGGGGCTGGATCCATTAGTGATGTAGCCTATCAAACTGGTTTTTCCAATCCCAAATATTTCAGCACTTGTTTTAGACAGGAATTTGGACAAACACCTTCAGAGGTCATGAGGAATCATCAACAAAGACCAACTGACCAAAACACAAGCCTCCTCGACCAATTCGATCCGAGGTAAGACCCATCTCTCGTGGGACCAAATTCAAAGGACACAATCATTTGGCCTATCTAGCCAAACTGCTCGCCTTACTGCAAGGATGAGTTGTAAGAAACGCGAAACAATACTCCTGTACTTCAGCTACGAAACTGCGTGGTCAATGGAGCTAAGCATTCTAAACAAAGCCATCACAAACTACGTCCACTCGTACGTTAAATGACTCATGATCAGACCTTTATCGCGCTACGATTTCGATCTCAAGAAGTCAGACGATAATTCAAACCTCTTTGACTAAAGTTTGGACTTAATTCAAATCTTGAGCCCCCACCTTAGGGCCGATACCTTGCTGGTGCAGTAAGATCTAACCAGTACAAACATTATTGCTTTTAAATACTATTCAAAATTTCAAGAAATGAATACGAATATAACCTCCAGTTTAATGGTCGTAAGCCTTCTTGCTTCCTTCCTGATTGTTTTTAGCAACTGTCAAAAAGACGATCCCGCTCCCCTAGCCGTTGCCTCTTTCGACTTTGATGCCACCACAGAGATCATTGGGCAAGCTCCATTAAATGTTCAATTTAGGGACAATTCACAAAATGCGGTTAGTCACTCATGGGATTTTGGTGACGGCTCTTCCTCCACCGATCAAGCTCCTCTCCATGTATATGCTGGAGGCGGCACCTACTCCGTCAAACTGACCGTGACTAATACGGACGGAGCGACGGCTGTTGACGAAGCAAGCATTGAACTCGTAAGTCCCTTGGTCGGAACCTGGGTCCTGGACTCGTCGGCCGTTTCTACAATCGATACTTTCGCCACCCTAGGTGCGATGGAGGCGGGTGTGAGCGAAACGGGTGCCGTCTGCCCTGGAGAAGGTTTTGATGACACTTCTTGGGAAGCTTGGGACGGCAGTAAATGGATTCACGTTTTTACCGATGATGAACCTTTTGGTTTTTCCTCCTTCTGGTCGAATATCATTTTTGCGGGCAATTATTTCGGAAGAACTGACTTTTTCGAAAATGAGTTCACTTTCAATATCGATGAAAGCTATGAAGTCGATCTCAAAGGTGAACTACGCCTTCCTGATTTCATCGTTGCTGCCGAAGGCGATTTTGATGAGAATGATAATTGGATAAATAATGACGGTGCCGATATCAATGCTTGGAAGTCCAGCACTGACTATACATACTCCGTTACAGAGAGTGCTGTTTTTGAGAATCATGGCGAATTAACCTTGAGTGGAAACGGAGCCTTTTTCGGCGTTTACTTTGCTGGTGTAACCGGCAGCGCTGCCTTTAAAATACCACAGCCCGAATACAAGTTTGTGATTTCCAGCGTGGCCAGCGATCAACTGGTGGTTTTTGGTTTCACCTCGGATTTGGTATGCGCATCCGATTTTATGGTGCTGAAGTTTAAGAAGATTTGATCCCATCAAAAATGCTCAGGGACTGACGAATAATAAGTTTCCGATTTAGACGACGTTATTATGAATTTAGACAAGGCACAAAAAATAAGCATAGTGGGGCTACGTGAATTTTTTGCAACGAAGTATAAATTCAAAAGAACTAGTATAAATGGGGAAGTTATTTTTCTTCATTCCCTCAAGTATCTCTTGTTGATTGGGTTTGTTTGTCTCATTACTTTGACATTTGCACAGACTAAAACAATTCACGGCATTGTCAAAGCAATAGAAAATGACCTGCCCATCATTGGGGCGACCGTAGCCGTGGTGGGCGCTGAGAAAGGAACGATCACCGATATTGATGGTCGTTTTTCATTGGATGTGGCCGATGGAGAAGGCACCTTGGCCATTTCCTACATTGGCTACGAAAATGTGCGAGTGGATGTAGCAGGTCAGGAAGAAATTGTCGTTTTGCTTCAACAAGGGGTAGACTTAGACGAAATCGTGGTGGTTGGTTTCGGCAAGCAAAAAGCCGTAAATCTTACCGGTTCTGTGGTTTCTGTTGGTGAAGAAAAACTAGGGTCCAGAGGTGTTTCTAATGTGTCGAATATCCTTGCCGGGCAAGCTCCAGGACTGACGGTTCTGCAACGTGGCGGAAGCCCTGGTAGAAACGAAGGCGAACTGCGCATTCGAGGTATTGGCACACTCGGTTCGAGTGCAAAGAACAAACCTCTCATCATTGTGGATGGTATAGAAACAGGTTCGTTGCTCGATATCAATCCCAATGACATTGCCAGTGTTTCGGTTCTAAAAGACGCGGCAGCAGCAGCCATCTACGGCGTTCGGGCAGCCAATGGCGTCATTATTGTGACCACCAAAAAAGGGAGTCCTTCCAGTGGCTCCACTATCACGGTTTCATCTTATTATGGGGTGCAGGAAGTAGCCAATCAACTCGATCTGGTGAATGGCAGTGAATATGCTCAACTGGTCAATGAATTAAGTGTCAATGAAGGCGGGAGTAGTCGCTATGAGAATCCAGCTGCTTTTGGAGAAGGAACTGATTGGCAGGATGTGATTTTCCGTGCTGCTCCCATGCGAAATATCCAAGTCGCTGCGAATGGTGGTTCA
>CAJQNM010000624.1 GCA_905479665.1 uncultured Saprospiraceae bacterium | reverse complement strand
CTAGCAACAGAATTATATATTTGCAAAAATCGATATATACTTGATTCAGACCGATCACCAGTACGACGAAGCAACTGCGCAATGCCGCTTGCTCTTCACCAGGAAAATGGAAGATTATGGTTCCGCCTGGCGCATCCTTCGGCTCTCTTCTATCGTAGATCAGATCTATATCAAGGCTTGGCGCATTCGTAATTTGGAGACCTTGCCTGAGCAAAAGATAAATGACAGTATTCCAAGTGAGTTTATTGGTACCCTGAACTACGCACTCATGGGGCTTATCCAATGTGAACTGGGGCCAGCCGAAGATATCGCGATGGAGCCGAAAGAGGTAATGGCACTCTACGACAAACACCTTGCCGATTGCAAGCATCTCATGCAGCTGAAAAATCATGACTATGGAGAAGCTTGGAGACACATGAGTCAGTCGTCCCTGACGGATCTCATCTTGATGAAAATCTTGCGCATGCGCAGCATCACTGCGCTGGGTGGAGAGACCCAAGTCTCAGAAGGGATTGAAGCGAATCTTCAGGACATTGTAAACTACGCAGCCTTTGCCTTGATCAAGGCAAAGGGAGTGCACGAAAAAGAAATGGCATGACACTCAGTACCCTCATTTTGGTCATCTCGGCAGTCGCGTTTATTCTTACTCTGGCGATTGGCGCAATCTTCAAGGCGCATAAGTCGTGGCTGATGACCTTTTTGCAAAATTTTTGCGGAGTCCTTTTTATTTTCTCTGGCTTTGTGAAAGCGATCGATCCACTGGGTACATCCTATAAGCTGGGACAGTATTTTGCAGAATTTCAGTCTACTTTTTCTGGGACGTGGTTTTCCTTTTTGGCACCCATGTTTCCAGTTCTCAATGAATACGCCAATGTCTTTTCCATTGCAATGATCATATTCGAAATCCTATTAGGTCTTATGCTGGTGTTGGGCAGTAAAACCAAATTTACGGGATGGGCATTTTTGATTCTGGTGATATTTTTCACCTTTCTTACTGGATTCACCTTTCTCACTGGTTACGTACCCAGTGACGCAAATTTTTTCTCTTTTGGTCAATGGGGTGCATACAATGAGCTTCAGATGAAGGTGACCGATTGTGGGTGCTTTGGCGACTTTCTTAAACTGGAGCCCAAGGTTTCTTTTATGAAGGATCTGGTCTTGCTGATTCCGGCGATTTACTTCGTATTCCGGAACAAGGACATGCATCAACTTTTTACAAAAAAGTTACGATCTGCGCTGGTGATAGGGGCTGGAGCATTCTTGCTGCTCTACTGTGTTCGCAACACCTACTGGAATTTACCCAACACGGATTTTCGCCCCTTTAGGGAAGGAGTGGACGTACTTGCCCAGAAGCAACTGGAAGAAGAGGCTGAAGCCGATGTGGAGATCATCGCATACAAGTTGAAGAGTAAGCTGAATGGAAAAATTGTTGAATTGCCCTTTCAACAGTATATGAAGGAGTATAAGAGCTATCCAAAGACAGATTGGGAAATCATCGAGTCTATTAAGACTGAACCTGCGATCGAGGCCAGTAAGATTTCGGAATTTATCGTATACGACACAGAGGGCAATGACATGACAGAACAAATACTGCATCACAGTGGTTACCACGTGATGGTCATATGTGATAAGGTGCCACAGGACGATGGAGAATGGAAGACATCTTACCTCAAAAGATTTACAGAGAGTGTGCAGCCGGTCCTGGCTGCGGCAGCTGCCGATGGTGTAACAGTCCGAGTGATCGCAGGAGGCCTGGATGCCAGCAGACTTGAGTCACTTGCTGCGGCAACTGGCGTCACGGCTCAGTGGTGCACAGCCGATGATATATTACTCAAGACCATCATTCGGTCAAATCCTGGAGTAGTCCTAATGAATGGGGGTAAGATCTTGCGAAAGTATCACTATCGGCATTTGCCGGAATGGTCTAAAATTAAGTTAGACCACCTTAATTGATTTGAACATCTTACGAAAGTTGTTAATTTGCGGTCGCAACCGATTTTCGTAGCAAAGAGTCTTTGAAGTGCTGAGTAGAAGGAATATCAGAATCAAATTATTGCAGGTTCTGTACATGATGGGCAGAGATGAGGAGGTGACTCCAGAAGATGCACTGCAACACTACCGCGACGCACTGACCCGCTCTCAAGAGTTGTATCTCTTCAACCTATACAATTTCCTCAAAGTAGCTGAATGTGCTAAGGAGGCTTTCGAGCGCAAGAATAGCAAGTACCTGCCCAAAGAGGAAGACAAGAATTTTTCTGCCAAGATCTATGAAAATGATCTGGTAAAGGCAATGATTGCCGAGAAGAAATTTCTCAAACTTTGTGCGGAAAAAGGACTCGATAAGCTGATTAATGATGACTCCTTGCGCAGTTACTACAAGGGCTTTGCGGATACAAAAGAATACAAGAAGTACCTCTACGAATCGGACGGAAAGGAAGCAGATCGGGATGCACTCCTCTCACTTTATCGACACCTAAGTAAGGACGAAACCTATCAGGAGGATGTGGAGGATCATTTTCCAACTTGGGAAGATGATCGCTCATTGGTCATTGGGGCAATGAAGAAAACCATCAAGTCGCTTCCAGAAAGCCCTGAACTCTACCGCACCTTTAGACCAGATTACGAGGCCTCGGTCGAATTTGGCGAAGCCATGCTGCAAAAGGTGATCGAGATTGATGCGGAGCTGGAAGCTCTGATCGACCCTGCTCTGGAAAATTGGGATATGGACCGGGTAGCTACCATCGATATGATATTGCTCAAGATGGCAATCGCCGAGTTTTTGCATTGTCCAACCATCCCGACCAAAGTGACCCTGAATGAATACGTCGAGCTTGCTAAGATGTACAGTACCGATAAGAGCAAAGACTTTATCAATGGCATCCTCGACAAAATGATGAAAAAGCTTGACGAGGATGGAAAAATTGTCAAGGAGGGTCGCGGTCTCACCGATTAAATTCGCCCGATGAAAGAGCGTGTCATAATTCTAGATTTTGGATCGCAGTTTACTCAGCTCATTGCCCGACGGGTACGCGAGCTAAATGTCTATTGCGAAATCCTCCCGTTTTCTGCGGAGGTAACTCTTGCGCCTGAGGTAAAGGCAGTTATCCTCTCCGGAAGTCCCTGCTCAGTGAGACAGGAGGGAGCCCCCACGGTCGACTTGAGTACTTTCTTTGGTAAGGTGCCACTGCTAGGTGTTTGCTATGGAGCGCAAATGATGGCCTTGCAGCTGGGAGGTAAAGTGGAGCAGAGTGAAAAGCGCGAATACGGTCATGCCAAATTAAGGCCGATGGGTGTCTTAGATCCACTCCTGAGTGAGATTCCTGAGGATAGTCAGATCTGGATGTCACATGCGGACACGATCATGGCCCTTCCCAAAGAGTTTGAGCTTCTGGCGGGTACCGATCAGATCAACACCGCTGTATTTAGGTCTCGTTCGGGTGTCTACGACAAGCCAGTATATGGACTGCAGTTCCATCCAGAAGTGACCCACACCGTGCACGGATTGAAAATTCTCAAGAACTTCATCTACGATATTGCAGGCTGCGAAGGCTCTTGGACACCTGCGTCTTTCGCTACAGAAAAAATCGCCGAGCTCAAAGAAACCATAGGTAGCGAGGGAGTCCTCATGGGCCTTTCGGGTGGGGTCGATTCCACCGTGGCGGCAACTTTGCTGCATCGCGCGATCGGCGATCAGCTGGTCTGTTTTTTCATTGACAATGGGCTTTTACGCAAAGGCGAATTTGAACAGGTACTCGAATCATACCATGGGCAAGGCCTAAATGTAGTAGGTATCGATGCACGTGATCGCTTTCTCAATGCCCTCGCCGGCGTCTCTGACCCGGAAGGCAAGCGCAAGATTATTGGGCGCGAATTTATTAGAGTGTTTGAAGAAGAAGCCAAAAAACTCTCTGGGATAAAATGGCTGGGGCAAGGCACGATCTATCCAGATGTGATCGAATCAGTATCTGTAACAGGCCCCAGTGTTACGATTAAATCACACCACAATGTTGGAGGGTTGCCAGATTATTTGCACTTGGAGATCATCGAACCGCTCCGTAGTCTTTTTAAAGATGAAGTACGCAAAGTAGGGCACGAACTCGAGATCCCCGGAGGTATTTTAAATCGACATCCTTTTCCAGGACCAGGTCTTGCGATCCGGATCTTGGGAGATATAACTGCAGAGCGAGTACAACTGCTCCAGGAAGCAGATGCCATTTTTATTGATCAGCTGAAAAGCCAAGGCCATTACGATAATGTTTGGCAAGCCGGCGTTATGTTATTGCCGATACATAGTGTCGGAGTGATGGGTGATGAGCGCACATATGAGCAGGTAGTGGCTCTTCGCTCGGTAGACAGTCATGATGGTATGACAGCCACCTGGAGTCCTTTACCGCACGATTTTTTGTCATTGGTATCGACTCGGATCATCAACGAAGTAAAAGGAATAAACCGTGTAGTATATGATATCAGCACGAAGCCGCCAGCAACGATTGAGTGGGAGTAGGCATTTGCCGATGCTCGCTTTGGTGGCCATCTTGGTCTCCAGTTGCTCCGTACTGCAAAGATCTCCCCGATCTCAAAAGGGAGTGGTGGTCGATGAGCCGGAAATCAAACCGGACACAAAATCTAAGGTAGACACCATTCAGCTCACCCAGGTATCTGAAAGTGAAAGCCCCCCCATTACCGACCGCAAGGCCGCTCCGAATCCTACGGCTGTTTTTAAAGATTCGTACCGTGTGGTTTTAGCTGCTCCCTTTGATGCACAAGAATTTCAGTTCAGCAGTGACCGCATGAGTAGCCGAAGCAATCGGATTTTGCAGTTTTATTTGGGATTCAAGTATGCTTTTGAACGCCTACCAAGTGATGTTGGTATTCAACTGAGCGTGATTGATACACGTAACGGTATGTCTGGATCGCGGATTAAGAATCTTCCTGAATATGCCGATGCCGATCTCTTGGTAGGTCCCTATTCATCAGACGAGTTGAAGCAAGTAGCTGATTTTTCGCTGGCAAACAGGAAGGTCTTGATATCCCCCTGGAATTCTACGAAAGTCGTGAGTAATAATCCCTACTTCGTGCAGATGCGACCTTCTTTAGAAAGGCACTGTGAGGCATTGACCCGATTTGCACTCACTCAAAATCTACCTGAAGAGATTCTTGTTTTGACTACGGGGTCCAGTCGAGATGCAGAAATCCGAAAGCACATCCAGGATGTCTATCGAGAAGTCCAGGGCGATCCCAACGCAGATCCGCTGCTCGAATTTGTAGTGGACGACATCACTCAGGATAGTCTCACTGAGCATCTTGAGCAGGTCTGGATGACAGATAGCATCCGATCGATAGTGCTACCCGTGTGGTCTGATGAACCACTACTGGTGTCACTCTTGGGCAAAATTAATTATGCCAAGGCTGGTCGGGACATTAAGGTTTTGGGCCTTCCACAGTGGAGAGATATGAACCGTATGGATTTTGATATTCTCGAAAATCTCAATGCCCATATCAGTTCAACAAGGCCAGTCAATTTGGGTAAACAGGGAGGAGACACTTTCAAAGAATACTTTTTTGACACCTATGGACTGCTTCCCGATGACGATGCATATTATGGAATGGATCTAGCTCGTTGGATACACCACATGCTGAAAGACCATGGAGATCTGATTACCGATGGTCTCATGTCAAGCCAACCGCCAGACCTAAACTACTCGTTTGAATTTGTCCAACGTTTTGGAGACGATGGCGAGACGACAGACTACTTCGTCAATGACTTTATTCAAATTCTGAAATTTCGGAATTACCAGTTCGAACCGGCGCGATGACTCCCGAGCGAGAGGACAAGCTGCGTGCAGTGGCTGGCCGACGGCAGGTAGACCTAACTGTAGTCCTCGAAAATGTGCACGATCCTCACAATATTAGTGCTGTCCTGAGGTCTTGCGATGCGGTAGGAATCAGCAAGATTTTTCTCATCTATACCGACCCTCGGCTTCATCAGGATCCATACATCAATTTAGGCCATAGAGCTTCTGCGGGTACACGTAAATGGATTAAAGCAGAAGTGTTTTTAGATATTAATGCTGCGGTCACCGAGCTTCGCAAGAATTATCAATATTTATGGGGGGCAGCCTTGGGAGAGGGTGCGAAGAGTATGTATGATCTCAATCTTGTGCAAAGCGCGGCACTTGTTTTTGGCAATGAGCAGGTGGGTATTTCACCTCGCTTACTACAAGAATTAGATGGAATATTTATTATTCCGCAGCAAGGTCTAGTGCAAAGCTTAAATATTTCGGTAGCGTGCGCAGTTACGATTTATGAAGCCATGCGTCAACGTATGGCGGTGGGACTCTACGAAGATAAAAATCAATTTTCTCCAGAGCAGTTAGAGATCTTTGAAGAGTATAAATCGATTCATATGGGAGCACTGAGTTACTACCCGGATGAAAATGAATAGCTAGCGTAAATTATTTTAGACTTATTTTGCAAAGTGTATTCTAGCCGCTTTCTTCTCACCCTTTACGATTCCAAAGTAGCTGCCCGAAGGCAGATCATGCATCGGCAATTGTGGCGTCTGACCAAAAAGATTTGTATACTCTTTTATTTTTCTCCCTGATGTGCTATATAGTGTGACACGCTCGATTAAGAAATCACTTTCGATATGCAGAAGATCTTTTACAGGATTTGGATAGGTCAGTAATTTCGGAAGATCGATATCGCTTATCGAGGTCATCAAAGAGTCTGAATTTTCGATAAAGAGAAATTGTCCTACTTCGTTGCTGAGATTGTAGCGGTAAGCAAGAACATCCAGATCATCGTCGGAGTCTAAGTCGGCCAAATGCGGGAAATCGATAATTTCAATACTGATCCGAGGTGCAAAAAGCCCGAATGGACTGGCTACTGGGTCGGCAAACAATGGTTCTGTTGCAGTACCCGTATTCTCGTGATAATTATATACTTGAAAGTATTCTTGTATAACTTCATTGCCATCAAGTCCTTGGAGAAACGACAATACGTCGAGATCGCCATCCTCGTCGACATCACCCACGGTAAGATTTCCTATCATCACATTTCCTTCCACCTTGAGATTTAGTGGGGCCTGTTTTTGTTCGGGACCATAAATACCGCTTTGATTTTCATAGTAGACAATCGAAACATTAGATTCACGATCGTAGGTTTCTCTAGCTAGTGTACCAAGTATGTCCAAATCTCCATCGGCATCCAGATCAACTAGACTAGGCGACATGACACCCGTACCCTGTAAAACGATGGGTTGATCACCTGGAATAAATTCTGGACTATCTATGGTACCTGTATTCTCAAACGTGCTGAATAGGATTTGGGTGCCATCATCGTATGAACCCACAAAGAACAGTACATCAAGATCACCATCATCGTCCATATCTCCGATCGAAAAAGACCCGTAGTTGAAAGATCCTTCAGGAAAGAGTGGGGAGGGAGCGGCATCAGCAAATTGCAGATCTGTGTCGGTCGATACATTTTCGATAAATCTCATGCCTTCCGTTTCAGAATCAACATAGTAAATGTCGAGGTCACCATCGCCATCCAGATCAGCGGTGACAGGTCTGGCAACGCCGATAGCTGAATTATTTATGAGCATACTGTCAGGAAGGAGAAAATTTTGTGCACCTGCTTCCATTGCTTCTTGCATGACAAACAGTCCGGGAATAACCAGGTACCGCATCAGTTTTCGATAAGCAATGCGGTGTAGTAAAAACTGCAGCAATGCTTGATAGCGTTTCAGTAATTTTTGCCGTAGACCCAAGCTGTTGGTTCGTACGATTTTCTTGCGCAAGTTGCTCAACTGGCGCAGTTTACGTGCAAAGGCTTTGCGATGACTCATGGTTCAGATATTTTGCTTAGCTCGAGCGATTTTCTGGGCGAGCCCAGAAGGTGGCGTTTGGAACAGAAACCCCTAGTTTACTTTCTTCTTTCTCTACGGAGAGTATGTTTGGACGAACTCGGTTGGGTAAGATGGCCACATCATAAATCTCGTCCACAGAAGTTTCGTAGGTGATCTGCCCGACGAGTGCCCCGGTCGAGGCATGTATGATCTTGATGCCAGCAAGATTTTCTTTCTGGTCGATCGAGAGCTTACCAAATGTCGAGGAGTTTTCACGCAGGCGCGAGTGACCCACGAAAAAATATCCCTGATAGTAGGCCAGGCCACGGACGAAGCCACCCACCTTTTTTACGACTTCATGGCGACCCGATTGACGGTCTATCTTGACCAGTGTGCCATGGGCCGATTCCAAAAGAAAAAGCTCGTCTTTGACAAGAATCGGTGAGTGCGGCATCGCTAGATCACGTGAGAGGATCTCGTTGTCACTCACAGATATGAGGGCTCCACAGTGGGGCACTTCCTTGGCCCAGCTACGTAGACTATTGCCTTCGTTAAACGTGGTGGCATAGAGGATCTCACCGTCCTTCATAACCATACCATTGAGATGACAACGATCTTCCGAAACGAGCTGATCGACAAAGGGAGGCTGCCAAACGGGTTCAAAAGTATGTCTAGAGCTGGTCTTCATGATGCAGGAAAACAAGGTATTTACTCCATATACTTCATCACCCACCAACTCAAGATCATGGAGATCGAGCGCATTGGTATGATAGCTTACTGTGGGCATGTACATCGCATCGTAGGTTGCGGGCTTGCGAGGGTAGTGGCGGGCCAGTTCTGGAGAGTCCTGGAAGATGGTGATGGCATATTTTGTCGCGAGGGCCAGCGTATCATGATTTTCGGAAAAGGCAAAACCCATCGGTTTCTCAAAGTTGCGTGGGAGCTGAATGAGATGATCGGCATCCTTAGGACTCAGGCAAATCATCTTGCCCGCCTGATAGGTGCTGAGCATGATCGTGCAACGCAACTGCATGAGGAGCTCAGGTACATTTGGAGAGTACCGTACTTGAAAGGGCAAAGGGGCCTCGCTCATTGCTTATTTTTCCTGTTCCAAGTAGTCTAGGGTAAGGTTGCAAAGGGACTGGATACCCAGCTTCATACCGCTCTCATCGATAAAAAAGTCAGGGGTATGATGAGGTGCTGCATCAAACGGTGACATCCCTTTTTTCATGCCTCCCAGGAAAAAGAAGAAAGCTGGTATTTCATTGGCATAAAAGGAGAAATCTTCGGCTCCGGTCACAGCGGGTGTGATAATCACATTTTCTTCTCCGGCTGTCCTTAGCAAAGTAGGAATCATCTGTCGAGTAAGGTCTAGATGATTAAAAGTCACTGGCACTCCTTTTACGATTTCTACGTCGGCAGTGGCTCCTCCTGCTTCGGCTATCTTCGTCGCCGTCAACCTTATTTTTTCATGGATTTTAGTTTGCATTCCGGTATCAAGGGTGCGGATGGTACCGATTAATTCGGCAGATTCTGGAATGATATTGTTGCGTACTCCCGCATCAAATTTTCCTACCGTAATCACGGCGGCTTCTTTGGTCAGCTCGGTCTGTCTACTCACGATCGTCTGTAGACCCATCACGATCTGTGAGCCTATGACTATGGGGTCTGTTCCAGCCCAAGGCTGCGATCCATGCGATTGACTGCCATTTACTTTTATCTTAAATATATCTGCTGCGGCCATGAGCCCTCCTGCCTTGTAGCGGATTTTTCCCACTTCCGTCATGGAGTTAATGTGTAGACCAAAGATGACATCGACATTGTTATCGCGCAACACGCCTTCTTCCACCATCATTTTTGCACCACCACCTTCTTCTGGGGGAGCTCCCTCTTCTGCGGGTTGAAAAATAAATACGACGGTGCCGGCAATTTGATCTTTCATGCCCGTTAAAATTTCTGCCACACCCATAAGAATGGCCATATGCGTATCGTGCCCACAGGCATGCATAATGCCCACATCTTTATCCAAATAATTGGTTTTTTCTTTGGAGGCAAAAGGTAGATCCACGCGCTCCACCACTGGGAGGGCATCCATATCTGCACGTAGTCCCACAACTGGTCCTGGCGAGCCACCTTTTAGAACACCGACCACACCCGTGTACGCGATGCCGGTTTTTACTTCAAGACCGAGTGCCTCAAGATGCGTGGCAATTTTATTAGCGGTTTTTACCTCCCGATTAGATAGTTCAGGAAATTGGTGAAAATCTCGACGCCACTCGATCACCTTTTGTTCTATTTCGGAGGCCTTGTCATCGATGACTGATTGCAGAGATTGAGCATCGGCAAAAGAAATAGTTGCCAAAGCGAGAAGGAGTGTAGTTATAGTACTTTTCATTTCTTTGATTATAGCTGTTTATGAATAGTCATGGATTAGAGTCCCAGGCCTTTCATTCCGGCCCTGAGCAATCCTGGTTTTACTTTTTTCAGTTCAATACTTCTTGGGACTTTCCGTGATGATGAAGATACACATCTTAGTCTCACTAGTAGACTTTGGCACTACACTAAGGGACCGACGAAAAATAACTTATCGGTTTGATACGGCCCCTTTTACCACCATACTTCGTTACTCAAAGGCTTGGGTAGCTGGGCTATCCACGGTTTTCCACCTATCTTCGCTCAAAGATCTAGAAGACCTTTGTCCTGACTGTGTCAGGAATCACCCGATAATCTCGTCTGGTGGCAAAATTGGCTTGTCTGAAAATCAGAAACTTATTATTCGTCGGTCCCTAAGCACTCATGCGATTAGGACTTTTGACAAAGATTTAGTGAGAACCCCTGCTACAGGCTTCGTGGTCGTCTGTGGGTATCAGAAGCGAGATAGGTGCGAGCTGCAGGGCCAGTGCAAAACAGCAGATCGAGTGCACTTAGATTAGGGAGATACCCTTGTGTGTCACTAAATACCTGCATGTAGGGTTCCGATCCATACTGCGAGTAGTTGCGCGGATGGATGGTTTGTCGTAGATCTATCTGCACCTCTTTTTGATATGTCTCGCTGAGCCGGTACTCTGGTGAGATCCCGAAGTGAGTGCAAAATAGATCGAGAATTGCGAGGTTCAGATCGATGAGGTAGGGGAAATTTTGATGCAAGAGATTTTGCCACGGATCGATGTAGTGGTCAAAATAGGGGGCCGATTCGTAGCAAGTGCGGATCGTCCGCAAATGTTGAAGTGGCCAGTTTTCGGCGTAAGAAATTTCAACCTCACGTATGGGAAGTTGTTGGTGCTTGCCCGCTTTGAGCGGCACAGTCAGCTTGGTGACACCCTGGGCAGATGCGAGCATGCACTTGTTTCGAAAAGAGCGTTTTTGATAGGTTTCGTGCACTTCCAAGCAAAGATCATATGCAATGAGGGCAGAGAAAAAAGCCTGGCAGGGCAGGTAGTGCAGCTCGATGTGGGCTTTGGACTTCGGTCTTGGTAGATTTTGCAGCATAACTAAAAGGTGAATATCAGCAAATTATTAGTGGATGCTAAAGCATAAATCACGAGCTTGTTATTTCACTCTTGTTTCACTCTTATTTCACTCTTATGGCAGGAAGAACAAAGCTCACATCAAAAGATCGACAGTCAACACAGGCTTTGGTGCTCTGGAATCTGCATGCTGCAGGTCTCGGACTTCGGGAGCCTTTTGGTCGGGGTAAAGAGGCGGTGTTGGCGGCTATTCACCACTTAGGGTATGTACAGATTGACACCATCTCGGTCGTGGCTCGGGCCCAGCATCATGTGCTTTGGTCGCGGGTCCCTGGGTACCGTCGGGAGTGGCTTGATGAGCTGCAAAAAGAGCGTAAGATTTTGGAATATTGGGCACATGCGGCAGCCTACTTGCCCATGTCAGACTATCGCTACACGTTGCCAACCAAAAAGTACTTTAGAGATCACCAGGATAGTTGGCAAAAGTCAGATGCAAAAACAAAGAAGCAGGTTCTCAAGATCATTCGGGCAGAGGGGCCAAAAATGGCACGTGATTTTGCGTCCGATCGTAAGCGCAAGGCTGCTGGCTGGTGGGATTGGAAGCCCGCAAAAGTGGCACTCGAGCGACTTTATTTTGAGGGAGAACTCTGCTGCAGTCATCGGGTGGGGTTTCAGAAAGTATATGATCTGACTGAGCGGGTGATTCCATCAGGACTCAACACTTCGTACCCAAGTGATGAGGAATATGCCGACTACCTCATTGATGGCGCGCTGCGCTTGCATGGCCATGCGACCACATCACAGATGGGTTATCTGCGAAAGGGACTGGCAGGCATGATCAAAGGTCGCGTGCATCAGCGTACCGCAAACCTCGATCTCATCTCTCTCCCAATAAAAAATAGCACCTATTTCATCGAGAGAAAGACCATCACAATAGCCTTTAAAAAGCCGAAGCCTCACATCCATTTGCTGTCTCCCTTCGATCCCTTTTTGATTCAGCGCAAACGGACACAAGAGCTTTTCAACTTTGACTATCAATTGGAGTGCTACCTGCCGGCCGCCAGAAGGCGGTATGGTTATTTTGTCCTGCCCATATTGCACGGGGCCAAATTTATTGGCCGCCTCGATGCCAAAGCGGATCGCAAGACAGGACAATTTATCGTTAAGGAACTTCACTTCGAAAATCCTGATCGCAAAAGACAACCACTGAAACTACTCGAGCATGAGATCTCTCGCTATGCGAGATTCTGTGGATGTGATGGTATTGCAGGCACTTTCCCATAAATCACCCTTTTGGGTGAGTATTCCTACATACGTATAATCAACCTTTGTTCAAATCCGTAGTTATGGTTGATCTTAGGAGAGCTGTCCTCATCGCACTTACCTGCTACGTATCCTTTGCACAAGCGCAAGTCGTGGAGTGGGTGACGGGCACTAGTGGTAAATGGCACGAAGCAAGCAATTGGGTAGGGGGTATTATACCGACAGCATCTGACAGCGCAGTAATTTCAGGCGCAGGCAGTGAGGTACTCTTGAGCCTCGATGCCGAGGCACTGCACGTTACGGTTACCCTACAGGCCAAAATGGAAATTGATATCGGCAATAAGTTGACGATTGAAAATTCTCCAGGTGATGGACTATTTATCGGCGCTCTTGCGAGCGTGGAGAATCGCGGGCTGTTGTCTATATACAATACCGCGGAAGACGGGATTGATGCAAACGATCGACTAGTCAATCAGGCGGGAGGAGTGATCAGCGTTGACGAGACGCAGGGTGATCTTATCTCTTTACAAGGGTCAATGGATACGATCTACAATTACGGGCGGATGATTCTTAGCAATGGTGATGCCATGAGGTTTTCAGGAGTAGGTGTTTGGCTCGTCCATGCGAACACCATCGAGATTAGTAATGCGGAGTATGGTCTGCTGTTTTTTGCGGGTGCTGGGGGCAGCTTACTAGAAGGCTCCTATACGGAAATAGAAAATGTCGTAAGAACCGCTATAGATCTGAGGCATGATGTCATTATGACTAACAAAGGGACGATCCAAATTGATGGGTACGGTCAAGAGGGCATTGCTACTTATGGAACTCTGACGAACTCAGGAGATATCACGATTGTTGATAGTGCTTCTGCCAGCGGAACCGCTCTTGTCATCGACTCGTTCACCTGTTGTGGACCTATACATCTTGGAGAAATTCACAATTATGGATCGATTGAAGTGAATGGCTGCATCACAGCTGTATCTTTAGATAATTCCACTACGTTGATCAATGATGGAGAGATTGTCATTTTCGACTGTGAATCAGGAATTTTAGCAGAACCACGGAGCATCACAAACCTCAAAAGTAGTTCGTCTTTTGAGATAGATCAAGCATCATCTAGTCCGCTCGATTTTGCACTGGAAGCACTTTTTCAGGTGCATTTGAATGCAGTGTTTGATGCTGATTTGTAGCTAGAGTTCGAGTCTAAAGTCTAAGGTCTAAAGTCTAAAGTCTAAAGTCTAAAGTTCAAAGTTCAAAGTTCAAAGTTCAAGGTTCAAAACTTCTTGCACCAGATCTCATCAGCCACCCCATGCATCAAGCGGGGCTTGGTTAAACCCATCGATCACAAATCGGTACGCACCATCGGTTTGTTTCTGTAGCACGGTAATAAATTTCCCGACGGCTAGGGCAGTGTCTTCTCCCTCTTTCTCTCGGGTGAAGCGGTAATATCCGACGTCAATCACCTTACCTGCATTA
Organism: uncultured Saprospiraceae bacterium; assembly: GCA_905479665.1. Classification (GTDB taxonomy): domain Bacteria; phylum Bacteroidota; class Bacteroidia; order Chitinophagales; family Saprospiraceae; genus CAJQNM01. The sequence continues at coordinate 1,713 of CAJQNM010000624.1, read as the reverse complement.
TCAGAGGTGCGCTTAACGATTTCAAATTCTATCGAGAGCTGAGCCTTGTTTTTCCGAGCGTCGGCGTACATCACTTCGAAATTGCGGATAAATTGCTTCTTGCCAAATTGCAGCGCATCACCAGGATTGAGATAGATGGCCGTGTCGGCATAGAGCTCACCGATCATATTGATATCGGCCTTGCGGTAGGCAATCGCCATTTGAGAGTACACAGCATCCACTTTGGCATGATCGATGGCGGGAGTGACCTTTGTGGGAGTACTGGGTTGTGGATTGCAACTTACCAGCAAGCCAATAAACCAGAGAAAACCAAGTAGCCTCATTTGATGTGAAAAATTCTTTTCTAGCTTCGTCATCAGAAACAGCGCATTTTGCGTTCAAACTACTAAAATGTCTCTTAGGCGGCTAAAATATCGCTAGCAGGTATGAGCGCCCAGTGATTTAAAGCGTTTGGAATGATGAAACGAAATACCTCTTTACGTATGAAATATCGAGCTCTTAATCTGGTCGTTTTCCTCGTGACATCGTGCTTGTCCATCGTGGCACAGACCAACCTTGCTGATTTTTTTTCCAAATCAGATGTGTTTTTAAAAGAAGTCGTGAACGCACAAAAGGTAGACTACCTGCAAGTGGCTCAAAGCGAACAACTCACCCCACTGCTTAAATTTATTGCCGATTTTGACTATGACCAGATAGGAGGAGAGGAGCAGAAAGCGTATCTGCTCAATGCTTACAATTTGTTGGTCATTGGTGAAGTGGTTGAAAATTACCCGGTACAAAACCTCTTGAAGGTCTACGGATTCTTTGAGCAGCAAAATGTAGTAGTGCGAGGCGAAACCGTTTCGCTAAATAAATTCGAGAAAGACATTTTTTCCAAATTTCCCGATGCCCGTTTGCATTTTGCACTTTCATGCGCAGCGCTGAGCTGTCCTCCTCTGGCACCCTTTGCCTATCAGCCAGATAATCTTGATGCGCAATTGGATCGGCGTAGCTCGCTTGCCTTAGATGATCCTGAATTCCTCAAAGTAGATGCAACTACAAATCAAGTAGGATTTTCGCAAATATTTAAGTGGTATGAAAAGGACTTTGGCAACGACAATGAGCTACGCGATTTTGTTAATACGCATCGCAGCACAGCTCTCCCGGAAAATTATCGCAAAAATTTCTACCCTTATGATTGGACCCTAAACGATGCAAATTTACAACTGACCAACAATGCCAGCCGCTACGTGGTTTCGTCTACAAGACCCAAAGGTACCGTCGAGGCCAAGTGGTTTAATAATTTATACAGCCAGCAGATACCGAGCTCAGGTCGGCAGGAGAATTACTTTACTTCTCAGCTGGGGTTTTTATACGGCCTTACCGATCGTCTTAATGTGGGTTTTGATCTGCGCTATCGGCTGGTTTCGTTTGCCTCTGAGCCAGCAGGGGCGTTTGGAGCATTTGGATCTAATCTGCTGCAATCAAGAAACACCCTCGCGACATTTGGTCCCAAAATACGCGTCGCACCCAATGAAAAATGGCCAAATATGTCGATCCAGTCTGCCCTGTGGTTTCCCATCGCCGACCAGCTGGAAGGTGGAGGAGAGGCCCCTTGGTTGGACTGGTCAAACCCCACCTGGTTTACCCAAGTTTTCAATGATTTTAGTATCGGCGGAGACTGGGCATTTTTTCTGGAAGTGGATGTTATTTGGGAAGATATTGGCTTGGGCA
>CAJQNM010000623.1 GCA_905479665.1 uncultured Saprospiraceae bacterium | reverse complement strand
ATCAATAACACGGTCAAGGACATTCTTCCAATTTGACTGGGCTTCAATTGTCACGAAAAGCCCCTCGTCCTGGAAGTAGCCTAGTTCTTTAGCGATGGCCAATGGGGCCATGTCGGTTAGTTTTATGAAACCAAAGGTTAGCTGAGGTTTTTCGATTGCAGCAGGACTACCGCTCGATTGGTTGGGCTCTGTGGTGGGTGCGGTTGAGGTGTTGGTGTGCGCTGATTTATTACCACCACACGCGGATAGAAAGAACAGAATGATCAGAGATATTGATAGAAAATTATTCATGATTTCAATTTTTTCTAGGATTAAAATTTAGTGAGGTCCCTTATTCTGATTCGGTTTTTAATAAAGTGGGTTTAAATGTCACCATCATCCAGGCCCAGCTGTTGGCTTTCTGATTGCCCGGTCGCAGAGCCAGCATGGTTTCTGATGCAGATAGGAAGGAGTAGCCCAGATTGAGCGTGACATTGGGTGCGAGCTGACGTCCATAGACCATATCGATCTCGAAAGCCATGGGGCTGGATAGTTTAGTTCCTACGTCATCCAACTGTTTGGATCCGGTTAGGAATTCATGAAAATTCACCACCAAGGAGCCTTTTCCCAGCACGAACTTCGTCTTGAGGTAGATATCCGTAACACCAACATTCCCGTTGGCAGGACCTACGAAGAAATAATCCATAAACCCATTATGCGCATGATTGGTACCAAAGTCCGGGCTAAAGGCATGAAGTTTTCCGTCCGTCTCACCGTCATTTTGACCTGAGATGTATTCAAATCCTAGTTTGAGCGGTGTGATTTTTGTCTTGTAGGTCAGATTGAGCCCTGCCAAAACGGCACTAAGATCACCGCCTGGAAGACTGCCCCGCTGATAGTAAAAATCGCTCGCAAGGACGAGCTTACCCAATCCATAGTTGACATTGGTGCCAAATGTCTGCTTAGAAAAAGTAGTTGAGTCCAGCAGATTCTGAAACTGAGCATTCAATGCTAGCAGAGAAATACTACCGTTGGCAAATTCTTGATTGAACCACCCATACATCAAATTCTTGTAGCTACCACGTACCGAATAGAAGGATGCTGACGGACTTTGCAAATAGGCTGGCTCTGCCACGTCATCATCAGAATTCATAGCAATGGCTAGATGAAGCTTGGTTTTCTTTTTTTGATCTTCGTAGATCAGCAAAAGGGCATCGTGGCGCCGGCCCTGCTGCGCCCATTCCAAACCACCCAGAAATCTTTGATTATCATACGAGATGATCTGGCGTCCTAGCTTCACTGAAAAATCCGATCTGAAAAAGTACCGACCCCAGGCCTCACTGAGGAATGTATTGCCATTGTCATGCTTAAAAATCTGTGGTTGCTCTCCCCAAATACGAACGTCCTGTAAGGCGAGTTTGAACTGGTATTTTTCTTCTCGGTAGTCTAGATAAAGCCGACTTCGTTGCTCGGTGAAGAAGGCCGGCTCATTTTCGTCGGCAGTCGGTGTTTTGAAGCCATTGCGAAACTCTGTTCGTGGACGAACCTCGGCAGAAAGTGTAAACTGTGCCTTTGCTGTGGATACGTTGACACCGAAGAGTACTAGTGCCATCGATAATAGACGTAGAACTGGATGCATTCTTCTTCCTTTTGTTACTTAATAATTCAGCGACCAAGGTAGTATGAAATCGTAGTCAGTACGTAATTAATCCAGTATAATTACTTAGTTATAAATACGTATTTTGTGATATCCAGATGACCCTATTTCAGGTCCCTTAAAAGATAAAGGACACTAAATCAATCATTTGCGAAAATTTGGATTAATCGGCACTGTACCCTTCAATCCCTTCGTATTCTTTCGCTCTTATTGAGAGTTCGATTAAATTACGTACTCCGAGCTTTTTCATCAGGCTGAATCGATGAGTTTCTACGGTCCGGACACTCTTGCCGAGTTTTTCCGCTATCTCCCGATTACTTAGGCCTGAGATCGCCAGCGCCATGATTTGCAGCTGACGCTTTGTAAGGTTGACTTGAGGATCCTGCGCCTCTGCATTTGTATCGAGAGGAGCTGAGCCTGGTCCAGGGAGGGATTCTAGATACTTCTCAACAAATACACGAGAGATCTGGGCTGAAAAGTAAGTGCCGCCATTATACACAGTGTCAATAGCTTTGAGAAAGTCTTCCCTTCCAGTGTCCTTTAAGAGGTACCCTTTTGCCCCAGCTTCGACGGATTTGAGTATATACTCTTTGGAATCGTGCATAGAGAGTACAATGGAACGTGTGAGACTCTTGTGCTTGCTTAACTTGTCCGCAACCTCAATGCCAGACATCTTCGGCATGCGGATGTCCACTATCAAAATGTCGGGCTCGAGTTTTGTGACAAGTTGCACAGCCTCTTCACCATCAGATGCTTCGCCAACTACCTCAAGATTTGGTTCATATTCCAGCAGAGACTTTATGCCTTCTCTTACTAAAGAATGATCATCGGCTAGGACAATTCGGATCTTGGAATCATTCAAAATATCATTGATTTCGCGCATTTATCAATAAATGCAACTAAAGATAAAGGATCTCGTCTACTCGGTTCGACGTTTTAATCTCACGAAGAAAAATCGATACTTCAGTTCTCTACCAAGGCCACTCCTGACGGACCGGGTCTCTGCAAGCTAGAAATGGACGTCAACTCTTGCGTCCCTATGGGAAGATTGACTGTGACCCTGGTCCCCTGTCCCACTTCAGAACTAATGAATAGGCGCCCTCCGATGAAGTTGACTCGTTCCCTCATGAATGAAAGTCCTCGATTGGAGCCAGATTCATTACCGTTGATCTTACTAGCTTGCTCCGGGTCAAATCCGATACCTTCATCTCTCACCGAAACACTGAGCAACTCAGCATCATGTGAAATCGATACGCAAATGAGGTCAGCTCTGGCGTACTTGATGCTATTGTTAACCGCTTCCTGAGCGATCCGATAGAGATTCACTTCAATGATGGAATCGAGTCGACCTTGAAACCCTGTACGATCACTGTACTCAATTTCATGTCCGCTAACTCGTTTCAGCTCCGAGCACATTCTGGCCAATGCGCTGGCCAAAC
>CAJQNM010000622.1 GCA_905479665.1 uncultured Saprospiraceae bacterium | reverse complement strand
AATGGATTTAAAGGCCAATAGATTGTCTCCGGTCATTTATGGTGCATATAAAATGGCGTTGATGAAGCATGCACCTCGTGAAATCGATGTGGTACTCCTGGAGGGCGCGGATTATCCTGGCCCAGTGGGAGAGCCTCCCTTGGGGCCCATTGGTGCAGCGATCGGAAATGCTGTGCGAAGATTGACCGGCAAGAGACTGACGGAGCTTCCACTGAAACTGGTGTAGATTTTTGGATCTCACCATACTGGAGCGATGAACGAGAGTGAGTTCACACTTCGTAGAGATTTGCGCTATGATAACCAAATTTCGCTCCGGCTGTTACTTGCTTAGAGTACCAAATATTGGTATATTTATTCCAAAGTGAAGCTATGGCAGCATCAAAGAATACATCGGTAACTCTGGGACAGCATTTTGAACAAATCATTCGTGATAGTATAGCATCTGGTCGATATTCCTCAGCAAGTGAGGTAATTCGAGCCGGACTGCGACTAATAGATGAAGAAGAGCAGAAAATTAAGTTGCTCCGAGAAGCCATTGAAGCTGGTGAAAAGAGCGGCTATGTGAAGGACTTCGATCCAGTCAAGCATTTGGCTGAGCTGAATCGAAATCATACTAAATGAAAGTAGCCTATGAGCTAAGCAGACTTGCTCAGCAGGATTTGGAAGAGATCTGGATATTTACAGCTGAAAACTGGTCAATTGACCAAGCGAATAAATATTATGAGTTAATAGTCAATGAATTAGAATTGATTTGTGATAGCCCACGTCGAGGAGTGAAGCTTATAAAAACAAAGGGTACCCACAGAATCAGGAAAGTTAAATCACATTTGATCGTATACAAAGTAGAGCAAAATGTGATCTGGGTAGACAGAATATTGCACCGGAGAATGGACATTGAAGCAAGGCTAAGTGATTTTTAGTTCCCCACTACTTTTTCAAAAACTTCACCACCGCAAATGACTGTCCGCTATTGATCCTTACTAGGTACTGTCCCGGTACGAAGTCGCTGACCGGCACACTCAAGATCTGCTGTCCAGCTTCCAAGCTGCGGTGGACGAGCTTTCGACCCATCACATCGTAAATTTGCATTTCCTCAGCCTTAAATGCGGCTTCCCAGGTGATGGACAATAGATCCAGCACTGGGTTGGGATAAACGGATAGTTGAGCAGCCTCAAAGTCAGCGGTGGCAGTGGTAGATGCTTGGCCTGCGCTATAACGGAGAACCACCCAGTCGGATATGCCGGTGGCTTCGAGGGTGCCATTTGGGCCATCATTAAATGTCGTCGTTTGAGTTAGTGGAGCGGTGACTATCCAGCTTCCCTCTGCAAAGTAGCGCTGGTCTCCTTTTGCCCGCACTTGAGATCCGGCTAATATTTCAGCACCGAGAAAATCTCCTTCTAGTGAATAGGAGGCGATGAAATCTGATCCAGGCACCAGTGCATGGTCGATGGGCTCGCCTCGTGTGTTTAAGACCATATTGGATTCGTAATTTCCATAAAAGACCAGGGTATCATTGATCAGCTGTAGACCGGTTGCTGCGTCACTGTGTTGGGAAGTGGGGATCTGATTGAGCCAGCTTATTTTTCCGTCGGGCTCTATTTTCGTGAGTTGGTAGTCATTGAAGGCCTGACGGGTTAGATCGGTCCCAAGGATGCTGACAGATTCGCTGTTGGATTGGGTCAGCAAGTATAGTTGATCATTCTTATCCATCGCCATATCGACGTAGCGTTCCTCGCCTGTACCAGTGATGGATTGGGTAGAAAGAAGTACTCCAGCTACATCCCATTTTTGCAAAATAAGATCACCTTGACCAATTGTGACCTGCATCAGGGTGTCATTGGCAAACTCCAGCCAGCAGGTATCGGATAGCCGCTGTATGGAGAAAGTTTCAGATTGGCTATTCACCACAGTACCCAGCATTTGATCGTTTTTCGTGGATGGAATGATCCGTGCCCAGATTAGCGAGCGGTCGGGATGATAGTGAGCCAAGATAGGATCACCGGAGCCGGAAGCCTCCATGATCTGGATGCTGTCGGAAAGATCGTAGTCAAATTGGCGATTGAGAGATCCAACGAGAGAGAAGGATCCATCATCACGAACTGGTATTGCAGTGATAAAATCAGTGTTATTTGATCCGCCGATCACGGATATCCAGTCCAGGGTGAGGTCTGGTGCCAATTTCATCAGAAAATAGTCGAGGGAGGCAAGTGTATATAGCAAGGTGTCTCCTGCCTCATCAAGAATTCCTTGATAAAAGTTGCCTGAAATCAACAAATTATCTTCAGGATCTATTTCTAAATGAGCTGTGAGATTGCGTTTGAATTCATAATCTGTCTGGAATAAGCGCTGTTGGATCAGTGCACCCTGTTCATCATATTTTGCAATGAAGAAATTGTATGGAGCCGAAGTAGTGATCATCTCATCGGGAATAAGGAACAAGGAATCACGAAACATCCCGGCTACAAATAAAGCGCCATCCTTGGTCTGCACTGACTTTACTGACTCCAGGCCGGCAGCACTGATGCGCAAGGCGAGGTTATTGCCTTGCGCATATGAGGTTTGGATTATAATCAGGGTACAAACGAGGGTGATGATTGCTTTCATTTGGCTGATTTGAAAAGATTATACAGGTTCCCTTCCTACTGAAACAAAGGTGGGTCTTCGTTCCGCAATCTCCAATATATATGGGGGGACAAAGGGTGGACAGGCCCAAGAGACCTGCAAAAAAGGTGTGTTCCCGATCGAGGACTACAATTTCATCGTAGCCATCTTGGTCGATTGCGACCTGAGCGGAAAACAGAGTCGATGGTTAGTGATCTATTTAAGAGCTAATCCATCGTCCTGATCCCCTCTAAAGTCCAGTTCATTTCTACCCAATGTGCATCCTTGTGAAAGGAAAATTGACTGGGGTTATAACTCCCGACGAGATCAATTTTGGCTTTGCTGGGTACTTCCATATTGAGTAGCCAATAGACCGCATTGACATACATGGTGCGTACACCTTCACCCAGAAAATCAGTCGATGATCCGACGGTCGAGGCAAAAGATTTGCCTTGCTTTCCATCTGGAAGCTGGTATGATTTGGTCCAAGCCACCGGCATCACCGGATCATTTGGATTGTAGGTGCGATCGCCGTATGCTTTGGTCGCCACCTCAGAGTCCGTAGGCTTCATGCCAAAGAACAAGTCAGCTTCGTCGTATTCACCAGGGCGATTCATTACTTGGCCCATGATGATATGCTCGGCGTCTCCCGGGAGAGGTAGTCTAACGCCATATACATCGGTTGATCCCCAAACATCACCATCGGCTAGCCCATTGGTGATGGGATGGTTTTTCGCGGTTTCGGCTATCAAGCCGTGTGTGCTCTGATGTTTGTGATGGCCATGATGCGTGTACCATTTTTCGCCCAGTACGAGACGACCAAAACCTCCATCCCAGGCATCTCCAGGGACGTTGTATGAGTTGCCGTAGTGTTGCCAATTACTTGTGGTGTCTTTAAAATTGAAGGCATGGGTTGCGGTGCGGATGCCTATCACCGGTTTGCCCGATTTTAGATAGTTGTCTATGTGCTGCATCTGCTCATCCGGTAGCTCGCGAAAGCGAGTGGCGATGATCATCAGGTCGGCGTCTGCGAGGTTTTCCAATCCAGGTATATTATGGAGGAAGTTGGGATTCACGAAACCGGGTTTGTCGGGATCTTGGGAGAGCAAGACCTTGCAATTAAAACCGTGGTGTGTACTCAAGATGCGAGCCAGTTGTGGCAGACTTTCTTCAGAGCGATACTCTTCATCCCCTCCAATCAAGACGATCTTCTTACCATTTGAGGAACCCCCAAAGAGTAGATAGTCGGTTGGTGTATAGTTGGAGGCCGATTGCTCCGAAAAGTGTGCTGCTTGATTATCGTGATTGTGTTTGCAACCCATCAAGAGGGAGCAGGTCAGCACAAGGAGGCAGAAATACTTCATGATCGTCAAGACTTTTGTAAAAGATAAGAATGTTTCCCTTTGCAAAAAGTTGGTTTTCTTTGCGGCATGCTGATGCTCGTTGTATTCTTTGCGCTCTCCATCGTGTTCTCTTTCCTTTGTTCGATTTGGGAAGCGGTGCTCTTGAGCATAACTCCTTCATTTGTACGCAGTGAGGTAAATAAGGGCACCCCGTTGGGCAAGACCTTGCAGAAGTTTAAGGACGATATAGATCGACCTCTTTCAGCCATCCTCACCTTGAACACGATCGCCCATACAGTCGGTGCGATTGGAGTGGGTGCTCAGGCCGGTGATTTGTTTGGCAACACCAAGATGTCTCTCTTGGGGCTGGAAGTGTCGATGGAGTCTATTGTGGCAAGTGTGATGACGTTGGCGATTCTCATTCTCTCAGAAATCATACCGAAAACATTGGGGGCTAATTTTTGGCGTCGACTCACACCTTTTACGGTAAAATCGCTTAAGGTTCTGCTTTTCATTTTGGCTCCACTGGTTTGGCTGAGTCAGAACATAACCCGTCGACTCAAGAAGGAAAAGGGGAAGAGTGTACTGAGTCGTGCAGATTTTGCCGCAATGGCCAAGCTGGGGCATGAGAGTGGCGCACTGAATCAAAGTGAGTCGAAGATCATCTCAAGTGTTCTGAAATTTAAGGAGATGGCGGTGAGTGATGTCATGACTCCCAGATCGATGGTGCTGATGGAGCCACAAGCGATGTTGCTAAAAGACTTTTTTGCGAAACACGCTAACTTACCATTCAGCCGGGTGCCTGTCTACGGAGAGAAGGAAGATGACATCACAGGCATGATTTTGAAAAATACGCTGCTCGCCACACTGGCTGACGACCGTCATCATCTATCCCTGGCTGATATTAAGGTACCCATCACCTTTGTGGAAAACCAGGGAAAACTTGCCGCGACGATGCGCCAAATGACCGCAGCACGCAGTCACCTGGCCGTGGTTATGGATGAGTTCGGAACCATGGTCGGATTGGTGACCATGGAAGACATCATCGAAACACTCTTAGGTCTCGAAATCATGGATGAGACGGATGAAGTCGAAGACCTGCGTAAACTGGCCCGCGAGAGGTGGCAAAAACGAACTGGCGAATCTGAATCTCCTGAGGCATGAGAATTTCCTACAGTCTCAGGCCAGGGTACATTGTTTTCAGCCTAGCCCTCCTCTTATTCTGCAATAATTATTCCTGCAAAATCAACTCGCAGCCTCAAGTTGCTGCTAAGCAGATTGAGATCATAGATCAGCGCGCCCGAGAGATAATTGATCAGTCTATCGCAACACATGGAGGATTGGATCGGTGGGAAAAGATCAAGCGATTTGAGTACGATAAGTCCATGACACTCTATTTGGAGAATGGTGAGGTCGAGTCACAAGTTGACCAGAGCCATACCTATCAATATGGAGACGAGGAAGTCTTTCGGGTACATTGGAAAGACGGTAGTGATCAACATGATCTGTATGGTAGGCGTGGTGCCTATTCCAAATCCGTCAATCAGGTGATGGACGAAAATGCGGACCCAGAAAAATTAAAGAATTCACTTTTTTCATCTACCTATGTAATTGGGATACCATTTAAATTACTCGATCCCGGTCCAGCGATAACGTATGTCGGTACCGAGCAAATATGGACTGGCGAAACATGCGATGTGATCAAAGTAGGCTATGATCCTGCCGTAGCCGAAAACCTCACGACCGCAGATACATGGTGGTATTATTTTGACCAAAATGATGCACGTGTACGTGCGGCAAAGGTGAAGCACCTAGATCACATCAGCGGTCTCCGCAATATTTCGTACGTCACCGAAAATGGTTTTTTATTAAATCATGAAAGAGAAAGCTATCGATTGGGTGAGGGGGATTCCGTATTGTATTTAAGGGCGAAGTATCTTTATGATAATTACAAAGTAATTGATAATTGATAATTGGGTGGGGCTTTTTTTTTGCAGGCGCGGATCTATTCTGCGCAGCTCGTAAATCAATTAAAAAAGGGAAGTACAATTACTGTACTTCCCTTCTTCAATAAATTATTTGACAATACTATTATTGCACGAGCACCAATTTTTTTCGTGCAAGAATACCTTGCTCTCCATGGAGAATCACTTGATATACACCAGCGGGCAAATCTTGTAGATCAAGACGCTGGCGGTCACCACCCATGATGCGATCAAAGACAGGCTGTCCTTGTGTATTGAGGAGCGTAATGCGCTCACCATCCATAACACCTTCTACCGAAACAGAATGACTTGCTGGATTCGGATAGAGCGTCAT
>CAJQNM010000621.1 GCA_905479665.1 uncultured Saprospiraceae bacterium | reverse complement strand
AACCGATCGTGTCTTAGTGATGGTATTCATGAACGGAGGCAACGATGGATTGAATACATTGGTGCCACTGGCAGAAATGTCAAAACTATCTGCGGCCCGGCCACATGTCCTTCTGCCCGAAAATCAATTAATTGAATTGCCTGGAAAGGGACTCGGCTTGCATCCTAGCCTAGCCGACTTTAAGGAAATGTACGACGACGATAAATTACTCATCGTGCAAAATGTCGGCTATGAAAATCCAGTGTTCTCGCACTTCCGTTCCACTGATATTTGGATGAGTGGCTCCGATTCACAAGAGCTGATCACCAATGGTTGGACAGGCAGATACTTGGATCTGCAATATCCCAACTATCCTTTTGACTACCCGAATGAAAATGCTCCACATCCTCTTGCGGTCGAAATCGGGAGGAGTAGCTCTTTGATTTTTCAAGGACCCAATGCTTCGATGGGTATGGCAATTCATGATCCCAATTTCTTTTATGACTTGATCGACAATATACCTGCACCTGTTCCGGAAGGCCCGATCGGAGCGCGCATCGAACTTATTCGTATTCTGGCGAAGCAATCTGAACAATACAGCAGCCGGGTGAAAGAAGCCGCAGAAAGGGTAACGCAGCAAGGGGTGTATCCCAATCATGACTTAGCCGATCAGCTTAAGATTGTGGCCCGCCTCATTGCTGGCGGCCTGCAGACCCGCCTATACATGGTTGAGCTTGGTAAGTTTGATACACACGCCAATCAGGTCGATCGATCAGATTCGACTCAGGGACTGCACAGTAACTTGCTCAAGCAACTTGGCTCATCAATTAAAGCCTTTGTCAAGGATTGTGAGGGCCTGGGTGTGTCCGATCGCGTGATGGGCATGACTTTTTCCGAATTTGGTAGACGTATTAAATCCAACGGATCTTACGGTACCGATCATGGTACAGCAGCACCTTTATTCTTCTTCGGAAATACAATTAATTCTGGAGTTATTGGGAAGAATCCGAAAATTCCTAATGAGGTGGATGTGCGTAGTAACCTAGACCACGAATTCGAATTCAGGCAGATTTACTCCACTGTTTTTAAGCAGTGGTTTTGCATGGCTGATAATGAGGTCAAAAATATTTTGGGTGACTTTTCTTCACTTGATGTGGTACGTCCGGAAATGCGCTGCGACGTATCAACAACTTCGAATACCGATATTACCGCAGACGTAGCACCAATGCAAGTATATCCTACCCTTGCGCAAAGTGAGATTAATATTGAGCTGACGAGTCAAGAAGAGGGAATTTCTTTGGCAATCATCGGGGTAGATGGCAGGCACTACAAGGACATCAAGTCAGACATGCTCAGCGGCTCACCTATTCGTGTCGATATTTCAGATTTAGTGTCCGGGCAATATTATGTGCGGTATGTGGATCGTTATCGAGTCACCAGTCAATCATTTGTGGTCCAGAAATAGGGGGTTCGAATGTTCAAGGGGTTCAAAGTTCAAAGGGTTCAAATTGGTTCAAAGTTCAAGGGGTTCAAAGTTCAAAGTTCAAGAGGTTCAAAGGGTTCAAACTGACAAGAATTATAATGCAAAACCTAGGCTCTAATATACATGCCAAAATATTCCTGATTGCAATCGTGGTGATCTGCATTTCATGTGATAAAGATGCTGATCCAGCCGCTTCATCTCTCGAAGCATACATCCAGCAAAATCCGGAATGGAGGCCTCACAATGAACTAGTTGCTTGCGCTGCAGGCGGCCAGCAAGGTTTTCTGGATGATCCGACTGCACCGCTCAGCATGTTCTTTTACCCCAAATTGTACTCTGCAAACTTTAAATATTACGAGACGGAAGGTGATGTGACGGATGCCGATGATCTTTCCCTTTATCTGGAAAAAGATGTGCCCTGGGAGCCGCTATTTAATGGTTTTATGGCGCGCTATCCATTACCAAAACCAGAGACGGATCGCTGGTCAAGAGTTTCTTTTGTCTCCAATGATACGCTATGGTACTGCAAACCCGTCCGGCTTCGGATCAATGAAGATCCCACTAATTTCCTCCCAGAAATTATTGAAATCAATTTCGACGAGGACGCTCAACCCGACTTCAGCTGGCCGTTAGCGCAAGATCCCAACACCATCATTTATTTTCAGATCGTGGTCGACGAGCGCGGTGATGCGGTTTCTGCCACCTATACCAATGAGCGTAAGTTTTCATTTTACGAAACAAGCAACGTTGTTTTTAATGTCACGAGACCGGGGCCCGTCTTGCCTCTGCAGCGCAACCAGGAGTATTCCTTTGTCTTGATGGCAATCAGTGACATCAATTGGGTGGAGACGATTGCTCAGAAATCATTTACTACTCAGTAATATTGATTAGCGGTCTTCTAGTCATAATATTACTGCCCTCTTGTCAGAATCAGGATTTTCTAGATTTTAGGATTTCCCTGATTTTCCGGACGTTGCTTTTATAATTATTGCTATTGAGGTCAGTGATCCCGCATTATCATCCTGATTATTCGGTGTCTTCCAGTGCCATCCTGGTCATCCTAATCCTGACAATCCTGATTCAGACAATGAGAGACTTAAGGAATTTTGTCGAAAGGAACTTTTGTCTGCTTTGTCCTCCTCTGTCATTTAGTGACAATTTCGTGCTTCTTAATAAACCCTATGTCTATTTCTATACCGAGACCTGGCCCACTCGGCACCGTCACCACACCATTTTCACTGGTTAGGGACGAGCTGTCACATTGCAGTGGTAGGTCTTTGTTTATGCCTTAAAATTCATGATATGGGCCCGCATTATTCAAAGTCGATACAAAGTGCATCATATATAGGTAGCCCAGTCCCGAACCCGATATGTGGGGAGTGCAGAGCAGGCCATGGGCTGCTGCCATCTGCGCTATTTTGGTAGACCTGATCATTCCTCCAAAATAGAAGATATCTGGTTGGACAATTTGCAGCGCATCATTCTTGATCAACCACTCAAACTGGTGCATGCTTGGTTCCTGCTCGCCGCCTGCGATTGGAATCTCCAGTTGGTCTGCCACCGCCTTGGTTTCCTCGTACCAGTCAAAAGGCACCGGCTCCTCGTAAAAGTCGATCTCGTGAGCCTGTAGAATTTGCCCGATTCGGACGGCCTCGTCCACGTCATACGATCCGTTGGAATCTGCGTAGATCGTCATACTTGAATCAAAGGCATCACGCACCATGGGGATCAAAGATTCCGTGCGCCCCGGGGGATTATCTGCATTTTTACTCATGCGTCCCCCGATCTTAAATTTTACAGCTTGAGCACCAGATTCTTGTACACTCGCTTTAATAAGTTCGATGGATTCCTTAGCTGATTTACCTCGGTGATTGTTGGCTTGGTACACCTTGATTTCATGGGTTCTAACCTCACCAAATAGCGCTCCCATCGGCACTTGTGCGATTTGGCCCAATAGATCCAGAATCGCAAATTCAATCGTAGCTAGAGGGACCCACAGTGATAGACTTTGCAATTTATAGTTGCTCTGGTACACATACACCTGCTCAAGCAAATCTTCTAAATCCCGGGCATCTTTACCGATAAAAAAGGGTTGAAGTCGATTTATAAAAATCGGATAAAGAGAGCGCATTTGCATGTTGTTGCTGACGCTGAGTCCCTGGGCACCTTGACTGCGAACACGACAGATATAATTGCCCTGATACTCAAGTAAAACCAATTCATCGATAAGAATAGGGGCTGAAAAGAGATGTCGTTTAAGGATGGGTTCAGTTACTGATCTCGGCACAGGATCTTGCACGTATTTTCCGATCATCCCTGCACCGCCATAAACCAAAGCACTATGTAGAAATTTACGCCTTTTCATCGTGTGATAAATATAGTTGATCTTTGGCGCAGATTTTTTTAAAAAAAAATACGCCACAGTTTTTCGTACCAGAGCGTTTAAGTCTCAATGCGTTTTCTGACACTAATATTTTTATTGCTTTTATTTTCCTGTCAGCGTGACGGAGAGGATATGCCGGAGCCCGACATTGAACCGCTGTCTGATGCTGAAACGTATTTTTTTGACATTGCATTCGGCACTGAGTTTGGCCCGAGCTCGAACAGCGTACGCACCTGGGAGGACGATTTGCAAATCTATGTGCACGGTGCCGAAGACCGACCTGAACTGGAGGCTGAATTGCTAAAAATAATTGGTGAGATCAATGATCTTAGTACCACCATCCAGCTGAGCCGGGTACAAATGTCAGGGTTGGCTAATTTCCAAATATTCTTGAGTGATGCAGAGACCTATGGTGACTTTGAAAGGAATGCCGAAAATGACTTGGCTTCAAACTGGGGCTATGTTTATG
>CAJQNM010000620.1 GCA_905479665.1 uncultured Saprospiraceae bacterium | reverse complement strand
CAGCAATGGCGTGCTGGCACAACGCTATCGTGGTCTGATGCAGACGATCTGGACAGATGCCAAATCTTTTATTGATGCCTACCACAGTCCCGAAAGTGCTTCGGAAAAATTGCAGGCTCAAGTAAATTGCTTCAAGACACTTTCTGCGGAAGTGGCCGAGATCCCTAAAAAATGAAATAATTATAGCCAAGATTGACCTCGTCTTCGATCGATTGATATCATGAGAGGGATCACCATGGTGCTCTTAATTTGGGTCAATGGCTTTCACTCACTGTGGTTCAGCACAGGCTGGGTGGGGTCTCCTTGCCTCACTTGCACTCTCGCTTGTGATCGTGGCGTTTGCCGGAGTCTTGTCTAGGAGGCGGTTGGTTTTGTGATTTCACATATCTTACTGCTAAATATTTTGAAATGAAATTGCTTGCCCTTGCTTTGCTGCTTTGCTGGTCCTCCCTTTTACCGGCACAAAACAAAACGTCTTTTGCCCCCATGGATGTGTTTGCGCTGGAATGGGTTGAAAACCCTCAAATCTCACCAGACGGTGGGTGGATTGTATACCAGCGACGTGGCATGGATATCATGAAGGACCGCCGCACATCCCAACTATGGATTATCGGTAGTGATGGCAGTGATCATGAAAAGTTGACCAACCGAGATGTAGGTGAATTCGGTGCTGTCTGGTCTCCTGATAGCCGCAGGGTAGCATTTGTAAGCACTAAGGGTGAAGGCGGAGAAATCTATACCTATACTCCCAAACGGGGCAAAGTCACCCGGCTTACACAACTTGATCGATCGCCTTCAGGACTGAGTTGGTCGCCAGATGGGCAGTACCTGGCGTTCTCCCTCTTAGTCCCGGAAGCAGAGCCGAGAATGGTCAAGCCGCTAAAGAAACCGAAGGGTGCCGAATGGGCTCACCACCCGCGCGTGATCGACCGAGTGAAGCATGAGGCGGACGGATCTGGCTATCTGGAGCCCGGATTTCGACATTACTTTGTGGTTTCAGTAGATGGTGGTACTGCTCGTCAGATTACCTCGGGTTCGTTTCATCACCGGGGGGCTCCCCAATGGTCAGGAGACGGAGAGAGTCTCTATTTTTCTGCCAATCGCAATGATGATTGGGCTCATGACTTTCGTGAAAGTGAGATCTACCAAGTGCGTGTTGCTGATGGCACCACGACGCAACTTACCCAGCGCAAAGGTCCTGATGGCAGCCTTGCCATTTCGCCTGACGGCCAAAAGATTGCCTATTTAGGCTACGATGATCGTCTGCAAACATATCAGTTGTCCAGACTATCTCTGATGGATCGGGATGGTTCGAATGCTGCTGTGATTGACCTGGATCTGGATCGCAATTTATCTGATCTGCAGTGGGCAAAAGATGGTAAAAGTATTTATGCATTGTATGACGACCTTGGTGTCACCAAGCTTACTCGGATTAGTCTTGATGGAGAGACTACCGTACTGATCAATGACATAGGTGGCGAAGCGGTAGCACGCCCTTATAGTGGTGGCTCCTACAGTATCTCTGAAAATGGGGTAGTCGCCTACAGTCAAGCCTCACCGTATGCCCCAGCTCGATTGGCAGTGTATCAGGCTTCGGGCTCAGAGACCCTTGTCGATCTCAACACGGACCTTCTACCCTATCGTGAACTTGGAAATGTGGAAGAAATCTGGTGGAAATCGCATGTCGACGGCCGCGATATTCAGGGTTGGATTGTGAAGCCACCCGGATTTTCACCCGGTCACCAATATCCTCTCCTTGTCGAAAACCATGGGGGTCCCATCTCATGCTACGGCCCCTACTTCTCGCCCGAAATCCAGCTGTATGCAGCTGCAGACTTCGTTGTTTTCTATCCCAACCCACGTGGCAGTACAAGTTACGGTGAAGAGTTTGGCAATCTATTGTACCACAATTATCCCGGCGACGACTATCACGATGTCATGGATGGAATAGACGCTATCCTCGCTCTTGGCTACACTTCAGAAGACAGTCTCTTCGTGACCGGTGGAAGCGCTGGCGGTATCATGTCTGCTTGGATGATTGGGAAAAATAATCGATTCCGCTCAGCTGCAGTTATCAAACCAGTAATGAACTGGATTTCCAAAACCCTCGTGGCCGATAATTACTATGGCTATGCTTACAGTCGCTATCCAGGTCAGCCTTGGGAAAACCCGATGGACTATTGGAAATTTTCACCACTCTCCCTGGTGGGTAATGTCGAAACACCAACCTTGGTCATGGTGGGTACTGCCGATCTACGCACTCCGCGGTCGGAGGCAAAACAATTGTACCATGCATTAAAGCTGCGTAAAGTAGAAACGGCTTTGGTCGAAATGCCAGGTGCGTATCACTTCATCGCCAATCGTCCAAGTCAATTAATTATGAAAATCGAACATATCTTGGCGTGGTTTGATCGAAGTCGTTAGTGGTCCATAGAAAACATGTACGACCATCATACAACATGCTGAGATATGACCACATTGAAGAAATTCTTGATTGACTAGGATTGATTACAACCAATACTGCAAAATCACGGAGCCCATCTAGATGAAATACAAAGAGGATGCAGAAACAGGAACTAGAGCCATCTGCCTCAGCGGCTTTGCACTATCCGTGTTCAAATTCAGGATTTATTCCTAAGAGGCAATCAAATCTATTCGATACACTCACCAATATTAGCTTCAAAAATGAACCCTACTGGGACCTCAAAATTCGGGTTCAATTCAATAAAAGTTTCAGCACGATAGTTGGGGAAATGATTAAGAAAAAATTGAGAGGAGGACTTAATGAAGGTGCCAGATCTATGGTCCTCTTGAGAACTCGTCACGATATCCTCACCGGTGCAACATCCGATGTTGAGCTTTGCCTGGACTAAGTACTTTGCATCATCACTTGGAGCATGTAAAAATACGATCGAGTTATTAGTTACTCCATAGGGACCATCGAGCTGACCTGGATAGAAGAACTCTTCTACTGCATTGCCATCATAAACATAAACTGCACCGTCTGAATTATAATTGCCTGGTCGTATCCAGGAGACAAAGCAGTCTGATGCATGTAAGAAAAGACTCAAAGGAGTTGCCGCACGAAAAATTGTGTCATAAGTGCCAGAAGATTCAGTGTATTTAATTATTTCATCCCTCGTATTGTAATAGACATGGTCTCCAAATACAACGTCTCCGAAATAGGGATTGTAGGGTGGCTTGGGAGCAACCACGGAAGAGTTAGATCCATTATAAAAATAAATGGAGTCTTCGGCAACAAAAGTTATTCTGTGGTCACTGCCATAACGATTAAAATTTATCGCATCGGTACTTTCATATACCAAAATCAGCGTATGGGTAGCGACATCGTAGCGATAGAGACCAAATGGTTTGGGTAGGTCTGATCGAAAGCATGTGAAGAATACAAAGTCTCCACTATAGGTAGCAAGTGACACTCTCTCATTTCCTAACCCTTGAAAGTCGTTAGGTAATTGGCTGATGACTTGGTTTTGAGGCCCAAGTACCTCAAAGGAAAAATTCGACTGGGTAGGAAACTGGTGTCTAATGAAATTGACTCCA
>CAJQNM010000619.1 GCA_905479665.1 uncultured Saprospiraceae bacterium | reverse complement strand
AATAAATAATTACCTACCAAAAAACACAATGTATACCATCAAGGATCACAATCAGATTTCGAGGATAAAATCGTTGTCCATTACCGGCCGTGAGTATGAAGTTCTCCAATTGATTTCTCTGGAATACAGCACGAGGGAGATCGCTGGCGAATTATTCATCAGTTATGATACGGCCTTGACGCATCGGAAAAGCCTACTTAAGAAATTGAATGTCTCCAACGCGGCAGGATTGATACGAGCTGCTTTTGAAAAACGAGTTCTTGATCCCGGCTATCGAGCTAACCGACGGGTAGTGGCATAGCTTCCGAAATGGCCGATTCATTCATCTAAATATCTCAAAGCTAATCACCAATATAATGAAAGCGAAAATTCTTTTTTCATTTGTTCTTTCCATTTTACTCACCAGTCTCATGGCCCAAGATGGGGAATGGCGAAACGGAAAATTTTATCAATCTAAGGGTCTACCGGTCTACAAAGAATCGCTCCAACAGCTTGATGCTGTGGCAGTACAGCAGGTATCTTATGATATTGCCACGCAAACCTCATCCTTAAAAGCAATTCCTTCTAAAGATTTACGTAGCAATAACTCGACAGCGGGAAAGCTCCTGGGAGATTCAACTATGACCAAACGACATGCCCGTGCGTTCGGATCCTTAACTGCTGTATCAAATGTCACTGAATATCCTTATCGGGCCAATGTGAAGCTATTCCTAGACTTTGGCTCAGTTGGATACGTGTGCTCTGGTGTACTGATTGATGGAATGCATGTACTTACTGCTGCTCATTGCATTTACAGTCACGACGATGGTGGATGGGCAACCAGCGTGGAAGTTGTACCAGCCTATGATAATTTTAGCCAACCTTATGGCTCCGCCTATGCGACTTACCTCTATTCCTGGACGGGTTGGACGGTGGATGAGGATTTCAACTGGGATATGGGATATATGTCTCTCGATCGGCCTGTTGGCGGTTTGGTCGGTTGGTATGGTTATGGGTACAATACTGACAATTCAATCTACACGAGTGGTACTTGGGAAAACAGTGGTTATCCTGCCGAAGCGCCTTACGATGGTTCAGAAATGTTTACCTGGTCAGGGACTTTCGACAATATTCAACCAGATTTATTGTACCACAATAATTTGGGCTACGGGGGTCAAAGCGGTAGTGGAACCCATCAAAACTTATCTACACATAGTGTAGCATCTCATACTTTTCTTGATGCCAACGGAAACAGGATACCTCCCTTTGGCCATTGTCGGATGACACAACCTCGTTTCGACCAAATTGCAGCTGATATTCAATCCAACAAGGTTGCCGGAGGTGATTTGACTGCGCTGGGTACCTATGCAACACCTACCTTTGTGGAGGCTGGGGATTCACTGACTTACCTTGAAGTGATCATGTTTAATATAGGTCAGTCGACGTTTGTCGGGGATTTTGAGCTCACTTTTTATCTGTCTACTGACACGTACATAGATACTTCGGATATTGATTTAGGAACCTATTTATGGAGCAACGGCGATTTGGATCAGAGCGAAAGCTATACTGCTTGGGTCACGGAGCAATATCTTCCCACCATTCCCTCTACGCTTTCCAGCGGAACATACTACATAGGAGTAGTCATCGAAAATACAGACGCCAATTTGGCCAATAATTTCACCCTCTCCGATGATGTATTTGAGATTTATGTTGTTGAGCAGGTCTATTGTTTCGGCGCGCAAATTTTAAATGATTCTTCCGGCACTGTGGAAGATGGAAGTGGCTCAAATCCTTACAATAATAACTCGGATTGTGAATGGTTGATGGATGTGGTCGGAGCCAACTCGATCACATTTGATTTCTCCGAATTTGACATCGAGCAAGACTATGATTTTGTCAGCTTTTATGATGGAGGGGATATCAGTGCCCCGTTGTTAGGAAATTATACCGGAAGCACGTTGCCAGGCTCGATAACGTCCAGTGGAAACCAGCTCTTACTTGTCTTTACCTCAGACGTGAGTATCACTCAATCGGGGTGGAATGGATACTACTATGCAGATTTCGGGACTCCATGTGATTCGGGAGATCTCGACCTTGGATCTGGATTTTTGGACGATGGACAGTACAATACCCTGGTAGACATTTATTCGGGAAACACAATTGAATCTTTTGTCGAAGTGTATTTCAATGCCGGCGGCTCAATTTTATTGCAGCCGGAATTTACCATCCAAGCGGGAGCTATGTTCACAGCATTGACTGAGGGCTGTCCGCCCGACTAATATTTTGCTCCTGCACTCCTGCCAGCGGATCCGGAGGCATCAAATCCAACATCAATAAAAGAAAACCGCTTACAAACTATCTACTACCATCGGTAAACTAGACTAGTAGCTTTTCTCACTCTGATCATCCTGATATTTAAGCACTAACCAAGCCAAATACATGCAATGAAAACAAGTCAAATAATAATCGTGGTGCTTTGCATCTGTTCAATTCATCTTGCAAGTCATGCACAGGTACAACTTGAGGTCGAGGGATTGCTAAGTGTTGAAACAAACATTACCTATTCATTCTGAAGCAGATAGTGTAGTGGTATGGCTCCAGGATAAGACATTGGGTTTTCGTATGGCGAGTTCGCTGACAGAACATCAAATATTGTCCATTTCGAACGATACCGTTTTCTTGCAAGATGGAGGCTTATTAAACTCCCAAGCGATGGAACCCTTGGATCTGTTTTGAGCAATAGCAATGATGCAGAGAGCAGCCAAATCAAGAACGTAGCCGATCCGACGGATGCACAGGATGCAGTGACCCTAAATGTTCTGATGGCCAAGTTGCAGGAGTTGCAAACGGATTTGCATCTGCTTGCCAATGGGGCGTACGACGTAGAGGGCAATCACTACAAAGTGGTCAAGGTTGGGGATCAGATTTGGATGGCAGACAATTTGCGTACTCGGTCCTACCGCAATGGAGATACCATCCCACAGATTACTGTGGGAGCGGAATGGATCCAACAGGATACGGGTGCGTTCTGTTGGCTGGAAAATGACAGTATCACTTTTGACGCTGACTATGGAAAATTTTACAATTATTATGCAGCTGTCGATCCCCGTGGTTTGTGTCCTACGGGTTGGCATGTACCAAGCCAAGTTGAGTGGGAGACACTCTTTGATTATGCTGGAGGGAGCGGCATCGCTGGGGGCAAACTGAAGGAAACAGGTTTTACCCATTGGCAATCACCCAATACTGGAGCAACAAACGAGTATGGATGGGATGGACGGGCTGTCGGATTTCGGCAAAGTGGTAGCCTGGGTGGCTTTTTTGGCGGAGAATTTAAACAACTGACAATATTTTGGAGCACCACGGTCAATTTTGTGAACAGTATTTATACCACTGGTTTGTACTACCAGTCCGCCTCCGCTCCATCACCGGGAAATGCTAGCGAGAGGGAGTCCGGAAATTCCGTGCGGTGCTTAAAAGACAAATAGGATTTCGGCTATAAATTGCCCTTTGTAGTTACCTATTTTTCCGTCCACAAATAATTTCACCCGCTTTCTACATTATCCTCAACCACTTATCAAAAATCCGAGATTTCATTGCTGAGGATGTTTCATCTTTAGTTGATTGCAAACATAAACAAGTATTCTTTTGCCATGACATATCAAACCGTAAATTATCCTGGCACTGGACTTCAGTACTATTTCTGAAAAATAAATATTGAAACTAGATAGCCAATCATGACTAAGTATTCACTGGTATTTATTTCCTGTCAATTTCCTTCAAACTCAACCTGCTGGATCCTGGAATAAAAATTAACAAACTAAAACTCAACCATGCAACCTACTCTCAAAGTATTCGCCCTAGTTATGGTACTAAGCTCTACTTACTTAGGTGACACATCTGCTCAAGCTTTGCCTGGTCTCGACCATGTTTTTCTTAATGTCGACACATTGTGGTCTTCTGGCAATGCAGGTAATTTGATTGTCAATGATTCGAGACAGGTGTCGCCTGTTATCGTGGTCGATCCGAAGCATACAGAAGAACGTAATGTATATGCGGCTGCTAGGCATGTGGGCCATGGCCGGTTAATGGCCTTAGGGCACGAAGGAATACTACTAGATAACGCAAGTCTGGTGAAGGACAATATGACCTTCCTTCGGCAGACGATGCAGTGGCTGGGAAATGGCAAAAAGATAATTCTAAAACAGGGTTGGGCGTATTTGAATAACATGTCGCAACTACTTAACACCCTAAAATTTGCAGATGACTATGAACTTTTCCTTTTATGGGGCGATATTGACGCTACTAAACTGGTCGATCAGGACATCCTCATTATAGGCAATGATTGGAACGGTCAGGAACCCTACACAGCTCAAGAGTTGGAAGCCATTGACGATTTCTTAAACTCGGGTGGTGGTGTCCTGCTGGCCGGTCTTGGGTGGAGCTGGCCGGGCGATTTGGATAGCATGCCGGCGAATCAGATTGCAAAGATGTATGGGTTTGAATATGGGAGGGGTACCCTAAGCAATGATGTGCACGCGTTTGTTGGCGCTCCCCTTTTTTACACCTTCTATCCAGTCAAAGCACATAAACGTTTTACTGTGACCAACACCAATCAATACGGCCCGGGATCGCTCAGGGCAGCGCTGGATGAGACCTATCTCAGTACGGGGTATGATACGATTGATGTGGCCACAACCGGAGTCATAAGCTTGGATAGTTCAGGCAGTACGTTGCTTAGGGATTTTGAAGATATCACACTCAATGGCAATGGAATTATCATTGACGGCAATCAATATGGCAGGCTGACGGATGTGGGTGGACGTGCAAAGATCAATTCACTTACCATCCGCAATTGCTATCATCCATACTCGGCGGGAGCCATGTGGATTGGTCCTGGTTTTATATCTGACACCATCATTTTGGACTGTGTGCTGTTCGAAGGAAACCACACTGATTTTTTTAATGGTCAGGGTGGGGTATTGGCAAGCTACAATGCGCGCGTGAGGGCCACCAACTGCACGTTTTCCGGCAATGCCGGTGCATTCGGCGGTGCCATTTATCAAAATGGTGGAACGATGATCATGGATCATTGCACCCTAACAGAGAATGCAACTGGCTCAGATGGTGGTGCAATTTATACGACAGAAGGCACTCTAATCCTCAATGGAAATATTATTGCCAATAGCTTCCCAGCTGATATCGAAGATATTTATAACGAGCCTACCACCAGCGCACATTCCAGGGGCATAGCCAGCAATATTACCAACACCAATAACCTAGTCGAAATTTGCGCAGGTGATTGCCCCACATTTTCAATCTATGGGCAAGATCCAGTACTCGGAAATTTGGAAGACAATGGTGGGAGTACGTTCACGCATGCCCTCATGCCCGCTTCTCCCGCCATCGCCGCAGGTCCGGATTCCAACCCGATGGCCGATGGCCGCGGTTATGTCGGTTCGACGGTTCGGGATATTGGGTCTTATGAAACAGGGGCCTCCTTTCCTGGACCTTGCGAACCCTATGAATTTGTCATCGAAGACTTAAGCGATGGTAATATGCATGAAGTCCAAGCCAGTGAATTAGTCGGTGCACAAAATATTGTGGGTGGCGGTAGTAAAGTATTATTTCGTGCCAAAGAAGCCATTGAGTTGAAGCAGCTATTTCAAGTGATGCAGGGCAGTACGTTTGCAATTGAAATAGGAGATTGCATTAGCGGAAATTGATTTCGTCTTCAGAGAGTATCGAAGCAGGATGAGCGGAAATGTACTATTCGAAGCCAACAATTGCCTCCCTCTGAGATCTCTCCGCTGCGGACGAGAGGAGAAGAGTTGGGGAACGTTCAGCTAGTGTTTCGTCTGTTTCGTCTTGTAAGTAAGTATACATTTTAAGGCAGCTATTTTGTGCTAGATCTAAGAAACAAAACCGAACCTAGCCATTGCTACGTAAGGCTTTTGGTGATGAAGAGCTAGTGCAAAAGAGCATGTTAAACTGTATAGTTATTTGCGAGACGATACACTAACTAGTTACAAACAGATATCGCGAACTGCAAAGGAAGGTATGCAGGTTATGAAAAATTGGACTTCTACTCATTAGGAATGTATCACCTTGCATAAAACACGCGCAATAAATACAATTAAATGTCGGGGACAACAATCCAAAAGAGCTCACCTAATCTAGGAAAAGTGATCTTGAAGTCACTTGACGAATTAAGGGATCGGGGACAATTCGGACAGGAGATCTATGGGAGAATTAATGCACTGATCGGTAAGATAGCCGGACAATACGAAGTAGGGCTTTTAGATGATGACGACATAGATCTAATAAGCAGTTATTATGGAAGAGAGTTTCTAGAAAACACGCTGCAGGGATCGGCACTGCTTAAGAAATTTGGATATGCAGGTGATTTTCTCATGATTGATCAGATTTATACTGGGAGAGAGAGTCAGAATCCTTTTTATGAGTCGTGGAATAAATATTTTATGTCACACCTGCTCCCGAGGCCGTTGTCAATCGAAAGGAATATTTCA
>CAJQNM010000618.1 GCA_905479665.1 uncultured Saprospiraceae bacterium | reverse complement strand
ATAGGTGATCGATTGCTGCGAGCTACACGGAAAATGAATCTTTCGATATGTCAATGCCTATACATGTGTCGCATCTAAAAAACCCCCAGATGTTGAATCTGGGGGTGAAAACGAGCAACTGAGTTTTGAGTAAATCGTGTGTTTAGGGTATCGTGAGCGTCCTACTCTGAATAGTGGACTTTCCTGCGTATGTTCTTAAAGACATACTCAAAACTGAAATTGGTTGGGTATTCAGTAAATTAATGCGCCATGTCCACTAATCCACTCTTCTTTTATGGGTATCGTTTCTGCTTGGTGATGAGCATCTTGCTGGCGATCTCATGTGAGAATGAACCAACTGCAGATGAAGCTGGGTTTTCTCAAATCACAGAAGATCCGGAGGTCGCTGAGTATCTCTCTCAATTTGCCGGCAGGGGAGATATGGCCGACGAATCAGGTGCATTGACCCCAGAAGAAGCCCTTGCGCGGTTTGTTCATCCCGAAGATTTGAGAATTGATCTAATCGCTAGCGAGCCCTTGATTCATCAACCCGTCGAGATCAACTTTGATCAGCGGGGTCGTCTATGGGTAGTACAATACAACCAGTATCCCTTTCCAGCAGGCTTGAAAGTAACAGATGTCGATTGGCATTTGCGGATGCAGTTTGACACTGTACCCCTTCCACCTCCTGACGGTGTTGAAGGTGCAGATAAGATCACAATGCTGGAAGATACAGACGGTGATGGCCGAGCGGACCGAGCAGTCGATGTCATCACTGGTTTAAATATTGTGACGGGTATCACTTGGGGCAGAGGGCAGATTTGGGTACTTAATCCACCCTATTTGCTTGCGTACCCTGATTCAAATGACGATGGCATTCCCGATGGCAAACCACGTGTGCACCTGCGTGGATTTGGTCTCGAAGATACACACGCAGTGGCCAACAGTTTGTGCTGGGGGCCCGATGGCTGGCTTTATGGTGCCCAGGGGAGTACGACGACAGCTAAAATCATTTCTTCGGTAAGTCAAGTCAATTTTCAAGGACAAGGTATTTGGCGGTATCATCCAGAGACCGAGATATTTGAGCTATTTGCCGAAGGTGGTGGCAATACTTTTCACGTCGAGATCGACGACAAAGGGCGTATCTATTCTGGACACAATGGCGTCGAGAGAGGTCCGTACTATAAGCAAGGGGCTTACTACCCTAAAAACTGGGGCAAACACGGCCCACTCACCAATCCATATGCATTTGGATTCCTGCCACACATGACTTTCGAAGGCGAAGCACTACGCTTCACCCATGCTTTTGTCCGCTATGGTGGGAATGACTTGCCGGATATCTATCAAGATGCGCTCATCGCGATCAATCCGTTGCACAATTTTCTACAACTCAGCCATTTTGAGCCCGAGGGATCTACTTTCAAGACGATCGATCAGTCCCGGCTGCTGACCACCGATGACGGTTGGTTTAGGCCGGTGGATATTCAGGCAGGCCCAGATGGAGCGATCTATCTGGCAGATTGGTACGATGGTCGACTCTCACACATCAGTCCGATTGATGATTGGCATAAAAGCAGCGGCCGGATTTATGCCTTGAGAAACGCACAGTCTGAGCCAGCCATGTCGATTGATTTTGGGACACTGTCAGTCGGCCAGCTCATCGAGCATCTGGCTCATGCAAATCGCTGGCATCGACAACAAGCACTTCGTCAGCTTGGAGATCGAGGGGATAAGCAGGCCATTGAGACCCTAAGGCCTCTTTTGCTGCAACAAGAAGATGGTCAACTTGCCCTAGAAAGCCTATGGGGCATTCATCTATGTGGTGGTTTTGATCAGGATGTGTCTGCTGTGGCTCTACAGCATGCCGACCCCTTTGTGCGGATGTGGGCCGTAAGATTAATGGGTGATCAGCACATTTTGACACCCCAACAACTTGAGAAATTGGTGGTTATGGCAGCACTCGAAAAGCATCCCGAGGTGCGAAGCCAATTGGCCTGCTCCGCAAAGAGGCTTCCTGCGCTGATGGCGCTACCCATCTTGCAATCGATGCTACATAGTGAGCAGGATCAAGATGATCCACAAAATCCTCTCCTGATCTGGTGGGCCTTGGAAGACAAGGCCGAATCTGATCGCCAGGCAGTACTTGATATCTTTTCCGATCGGAGGCTGTGGCAAAGAGAAGTGGTGCAAGAGACCATCTTGCATCGCTTGATCCAGCGTTATGTCATGGCGGGAGGTCAGCAAAACCTACAATCAGCTGCTCGCTTGTTTTCGATGGCACCTACGGCACAACTTGGTCGGCCACTGCTGCTGGGGCTTGACGAAGGTTTGCGGGGCAGAGCGCTCACTGGGCTCTCGGATGATCTACTTCGCGAGGTAGATATTTTGCGAAAAAAATTAGGGGTTCATAGCCTTGACCTGGCCCTCCAGAAGAGGCAACCTGAGGCGATTGCCAGAGCACTCGAGGTTGCAGCAGATGTCAATTCTGATCGCCTGGAGCGCAC
Organism: uncultured Saprospiraceae bacterium; assembly: GCA_905479665.1. GTDB lineage: Bacteria > Bacteroidota > Bacteroidia > Chitinophagales > Saprospiraceae > CAJQNM01. The sequence continues at coordinate 8,717 of CAJQNM010000618.1, read as the reverse complement.
AAAAGTCATTCGGATTTTTGGAGATATGGACTTTCCTGAAGCAGCTCCTGTTTTGCTGGATATCGTCCAGTCAAACACATCTTCACCCGCGATGCGGCAGGCAGCGCTTCGGTCCTTACGTCGCTATGACCTACCGGAGATAGGAGCGAAAGTAAGTGAATGGTATCCGGATCGTCTACGCTCTGATCCAGATGTTCGGCAGGCGGCCCTGGAGCTGTTGGTGAGTCGAGTGGACTGGGTGGCACATTTGCTCACTTCTATCGACGTCGCCAAGAGAATTTCCCCTGAGGATCTTACCCTTCAGCTCGCGAGACGAATACCTCTCCTAGATGATTCCGACCTTAATATCAGAGCGCAAAAAATCTGGCCAGACCTGGCCTTGGTCGCTACCGAGGCCAAAGAAGATGCCATTCGGGAATATCGAAAAATGATCCAGGCAGAACCTGGAGAGATCGCAGAAGGAAAGCTTTTGTTTACGGCTGTTTGTGGCTCATGCCATACACTCTTTGGTGAGGGCAATGATCTTGGCCCAGACCTCACTGGCTATGATCGCAGCGACCTCAACTATTTATTGCAACATACGGTAGACCCGAATGTAGAAATTCGTGAGGGCTACATCAATTTTTGGATCGAAACCAAAGATGGTCGCAACCTGGCAGGTACGATAGCCGACCAAAGTGGTGGAACGATCACCTTGCGTAATTTTGATGGCAGCGAGCTTACATTGGCTGAATCAGAAATCACTAGAATGGAGGCGCAAAAGCAATCACTGATGCCGGAGCGGCTCCTTGAGGTCTTGTCGAAAAAGCAGTTGCAGGATTTATTTGCGTACTTGATGGCAGGGCCTTCCTAGTCTTACCTTTGCTTCATTTTGTCAATTAAGATATCTCTCCTCCTCCTGGAAAGAGGAATCTGTTCTCCATCGACCAGGGTGATCACACTGGCTTTATTTTGTAGAAAAGGTCTGATCAGTTTAAATCGGACCAAGTATGATTGATGTACACGCACGAAATCTTGATCAGGCAATAAGCGCACGAAAGTTCCGAGCGTTTTGGCACAAGTGATTTCAGACCCGTCATTCATAAAGAAGGTGGTGTAGTTTTTATATGCTCTCAAAAATCGGATGTCTGACACTGAAACGAAGTAGGTTCCCTCCGCAGTGCTGATCACCATTTGACTGAAATCATTTTCATCTACGGTCTTGGCGAGACTCTTCAGATGTTGGTCAGGCACTTCTTCCGCTTGCACCATCTCATCTACCTTTGCGATCACTCGTTGCAGCTGATCGATCTCGACAGGCTTGAGGAGATAGTCGATGGCGTTGTATTCAAAGGCCTTAATCGCAAAGTCGCTAAATCCCGTAGCGAAAATGACGTAAAAAGCAGGTCGTTCAAATTTTGCCAGTAGATCGAAACCAGTTCCATCCTTCATTTGGATATCTAAAAAAATCGCATCTACTTGGATGTCACTGAGCAAAGCGTAACCAGATTGGACCCCTTCTGCTTCACCAACGATTTGTACGCTGGGGCAGCAGTCAGCAATAAGTTGCCTAAGATTGCTTCGGGAATCTATCTCGTCATCTATGATCGCAAATCTGAGCACTCGGTCTATCCCTTGTATTGTTCTTGTGTGTTTAAAAATCAGAGAAGGAAGATCTCAAATTCTAACCAAATATTCGGTAGATCGACCACTTATTCAATAGATCAGCCGGATGCTCAATGGTTCTAGGTATTGACCTGTAGATGTCGGTTATTGCAGCATTGGAATTGCCGTTTACCCCCTAACTGTAATTCTAAGAAACCAAAGTAACCAGGACGTCTGATTATATAAACACGTTTGACCCAATCTTCATACACTCAAAACAATTCAAGTCGCCCTGCAAAGGGCGGCTTGGTTTTAATCCACGTGAATCCTTAGCCGCACTTCAGTTCCCGAGACTTCCCCGTTGACATTCTTTAGGTCTCCTATGGCGACGTCGGTGTCGTTTCCGGAGCCAAGTATTTGCAGCCGACGCTTGGTAATACTCGTGCCCAGTGATTTATGGTCCGGGCCATTATTTGATCTTAATTTACCAATTGAGTATCCGACTCCATTGTCACAAATGGTGACCTCGATCGAGTTGTGATCTTTCATTTTGTAGGAAATAGCAATATGACCTGTTTCGTCTCCTAAGCTCTTGAATCCATGAATGATTGCATTTTCCACAAAAGGCTGAACCAGCATAGGCGCCACTTCACATAAATCTGTTTCAATTTCTTGGTCCATCTCTAGATCGTAGCTAAAGCTATCCTTATACCGAAGCTTTTCGAGATCCAAGTAATTTGTGAGGAGGCTCACGTCCTGACTAAGTGGAACGGTCTGGCTGGTAGATGCAATGAGGCATTCTCGTGCCAATTTGGCAAATTTGGCCATGTACAGGTTTGCACGCTCTTTGTCATCCTGATTGATCAGACTTTGGATAGAGTTTAGGCAGTTGAAGATAAAATGAGGATTCATTTGTGCCTGAAGGGCAGATTGCTGCAAAGCAAGTATCTCCTTGGCAATCTTGTCTTTTCTTTTTAGCGCAAGGACTCTACTCTTGTACAAAAGATATCCGGCCAGGCCAAAAAGTAAAAACCACGTCGCAATTGCTCCCTTCGAGAGGTACCAGGCAGGTTTTATTTTAATGGCCATCAAACAGGATTCACTCCAGTAGCCATCTTCATTTTGCGCTTGTACAGCAAAGTCGTAGGCTCCGGGAGCCAGATTTGAAAAATTTATGGAGCGGTTTTGTGTATGGGTCCATGTGGCATCAGATTGGATCTGGTAGCGATAGGGTATTTTCCCGTTCTGCTTAAAATTTAGGGCGATGTAGTTGAATGTGAGATCGTTTTGCGAATGAGAAAGTGTCAGCTCGTCCGAGACGACTTTTTTCCCATTCACGGTGATATCAGTAAAAAAGGGCTTGGTGGTTTCTTTAGATTCTGAAGGGCTCACCCATTTTACCAGCCCTCCTTTGGTGCAAAGCCATGGCTGGTGGCCGTAAGATCTAATTTGATAAATCTCATTTGAGGGCAATCCATGATCCATAGAGAAGGCACTAATTTTTGCAATTGTGTCTGACTCAAAATCAATTTCACCCAGACCATTTAGTGTTGCTACCCAAATTTTGCCCTTTTCACCTACGTGCACATCTTCAATCATGTCAGAAGGTAAACCCAGCGCTTTGGTCACTTGGTGAAAAGTATCTTGCGTCCAGATAACCACGCCGTGTCCTTTGGTGCCAAAAACGATCCCTCCTTGAGGGAGTGCATCGATATCTTCTACCCGGCTATGAAATGCAGGATGATTGATGCCGGGGTGCTCGAGCGTATCGCCATTAAATTTAAAAATGCCATAATTATTTCCGATCCAAAGTTGATCCTCGATTTCTTTGACGGCGTAGTTTCTGAAACGTGGTATCACTGATGTTGACGAGAATTGCAATTCTTGCCGGCCCAAGTCGAGCACGCTGAACCCGCGAGCTGTAGAACCATAGGCTCGTCGCCCATCGGGTGATATTTCGATCTTTTTTGCCAGATAATTGGCTCCCCAATTGTGCCATTCGTCACCTTTATAATACCACTCTCCAGATAATATCTGGTCATGCATAGCCGCATAGGCAACGTCGTAAACATATTCTTCCCGATTTCGTCTGATCGGCTTTTTTAGATCACGTACTGAATTATTGTCGGTATTTACTAGGCATATTTGGCCAGTGGCAAAACCGACCACCAGATTGCTAGAGTCGACAAAGCTTACACTGGTCACTGCATTGGCCGGTAAACCTGACTTTTGGCTGTATACCTTTGTGTCGGCATTGCTTGAATAAAAAACGCCCTGGTCTAAACTACTGATCCAAAGTTCTCCAGTATTGAGAAATGTGAAGTCGGTTACTGGATGCGCTTCAAGGTAGGTGAGGCTTGGATAGGTAGAGGCAGGGAATTCTGCATCATACTTTTTTAGGCCATACGGTTTTGAAAAATGAGATAACCACAGGTCTCCTTGCCATTCCTTTAATGCTGATACCGAATGAGCGAAATCAAATTGCGTGACTATGTTTTTAGGGGGTGTAATTTTGTACCCAGTGTCACTTCCAAAAATAAATGTTGAGCCATCTTCAGTCTTAGCTGCCAGATTCCAATGCAACTGTTTGGATGATTTAATTTTGAACTCTTCTCCTCTTGCATTTTCGTAGACAATATAGTATTCCTGGACATTTTCGCCTTTGGTATAGTTGAGTGCCAGCTGTGTCGAGTTTGCCAATTCCCACACTCCAAGTCTCGTATCTTTTGCAAACTCCTTGAGGCTGTGATTGCCTAGAGAGTCGATGACAAGGAGGCCTGCTCCTTGCAATATGAAATAAGCAGTACCGTCACTCACATCGCCGAGTAGTGCATCTGAAAATCTGAAGCGGTATTCTGAAAGCACCGAATTATATTCATACGGGGCGATGCGATCATTGTCAAAAATAAATGCCTCCCCCGTAAGTGTTCCAAACCAGAGCCGGCCTTTTTTGTCCTGAAGAATCTTCAGCACTACTGGACTGGTCAAGCCAGATTCTGCTGAAAAGGATTTAAATTCATACCCATCGTAGCGAGATACTCCACTGTCTGTCCCAAACCAGATGTAGCCTGTCTTGTCTTGAAATATCTCATGGACCTCCGGGCTGGGGAGGCCATGTTCAGTTGTAAAATTGCGAAAATTCGGATGCGGATTTTGGGCTTGACCGATAGTGATCGAGTACAGGAGAAGGAGGCATATCCATCGTCCCCATTTCGCATGCATTTTGATGATGTAGTTTAGAGTTCGATTGTTTTTCCGGTTTTGAAGGACTCATCAGCGGCCAAAACAATGCGCAGACTATTTACAGCATCATGCATGTGCTGACTAAGATCCCTATCATTCTGAATGGCATCAAGCAGCACTTTTTGTTCTAATAAACAAAGGGCATCATGATCGGGCTCATCGTCCATGCTGGTCCAAACATCTTTCTTCGAAAACGCTCCATTGGCATCCCTCTCGGCGAGATGTACTTTGACACCCCCAGATTTTGTGTGACTCTCTACATCGTCTGAAGCTTCCAGGCGCTCACCAGATTCGTCTACTATGCTTACGCACCCTTTCGGACCAATCACGTCCTTAATAAAATAGGCGGTTTCAGACATCATAGGGCCCCATCCTGCCTCATACCAGCCCACCGAACCGTCATCAAAGGTGACCTGTAGTTGACCATAATTGTACATGCCTTCTACCAACTCATCACTGAGCCTAGCTCCTATGGCTGATACCCTGATCGGGTTTGCCTTGGTCATGAGACACATGACATCAACATAGTGCACTCCACAATCTACGATGGGTGACATGGTTTGCATCAGTGCCTTATGTGTCTTCCACATAGAGCCCGAGCTCTGCTGATTCAAATTCATTCGCATCACGAGAGGCTTTCCCAGTTGCTGTGCCTGCTCAATAAAGAACGTCCATGTGGGATGAACTCTAAGGATATAGCCGATCACTACTTTGCGGTTTTTTGCCAGTGCCAGATCCACAATTTCCTGAGCTTCAGCAACGGTATTTGCCAAAGGTTTTTCCAAAAAGATATGGCAGTTGGCTTCCAGCGACTGGCGTGCGTAGTCGGAGTGTGTCTCAGGATAGGTGTTGATGGATACAACATCGGGTTGGGTTGCTGCCAGGGCTTCCGAAAAATCTCCAAAGGTGGGTACACCACCCAATTCTTCCGACAAACGGTTGCGACTCTCAGGACCTCGACTCACCAGTCCCACAAGCTCAAACTCAGAGAGTTGATGATATGCTCGAGCATGAGAGGTACCCATATTTCCACATCCCGCAACCAGTACACGTAAGGCCATAGTATTTTGCTTTACCCCGAATGTACTGAAAAAATTAAGCGTCACTTATCCGACCTAACTCGATTCCTTCATCGTGGACAACTCTTAATGCTATGCCTATCTGCACTATGCTCGCAAGCACTATTTTTGGCCAATAGCCAGTCAGCATAGCGATGTAACCATTGAGCTTGTACGGAATGTTTCTCTGATTTAGACGACGTTATTTTTAATTTAGACAAGGCATAAAAAATAAGCATAGTGGGACTATGTGAATTTTTTATAACAAAGTATAAATTCAAAAGAACCAGTGTAAATAGGGAAGTTATTCTGTACTGGTCCCTAAGCGTAGAGATGTCGCTCAAATTTGCTTAATCACTTCACATGGATTTCCGTACGCCAGCACATTGTCCGGAATATTTTTAGTGACTATGCTGCCTGCGCCAATCGTTACTCCATCACCGATCCTCACCCCAGGGAAAATCACCGAATTCCCTCCGATCCAAACGTTGTCCCCGATATACACCGGCTTGGATGAGGTCACATAGCGCGCATTTACACCCTCGCCAAGAATTCTCTCTGAAGCGCGTAAGGGATGAGATGCAGTATAAATTTGTACATACGGTGCAATTAATCCATTGCAACCGATGGATATCATATTGTTATCCAAAAACATGCAATTTGTATTTATGAATGTATTGTGCCCAATCGAAATATTGCTTCCATAGTCACAGTAGAAAGGTGCTTCAATCCAAACCCCTGCCCCATGGCTCGCTAAGAGTTCCGACAGAATATTAGTTTTCTCTTCGATGCAGTTGGAATCAAGATTATTATATTCTTTCAGAAGCTTTCTAGCTCGGTGATACATGCCTAGCAATTCGGGATCGCGCGTATTGTACAGCTCACCCTTCAGCATTTTCTCTCTTTCAGTCATTCGCCGCCATTTCCAGCAATAATACAACTTATCGAAAGTGATCCAGTCCCAGATTAAATCTCTACCTTTCCTCAAACGCTTTTACGTTATGATGCGATCTCTCTTTTGTGCCCTCATCCTACTCACCTGCTGCAGATCTACTCAGGCTCAGCAAGCGACTCCAGACTTCACACTGGAGATTGTGCCCCACTTTTTCAAGGTGCCAGGGGATGGTAATTTTATCCAGCCTACCGGAATTGCAGTAAATTCAAAAGGGCACGTCTTTGTATTTAACAAGGGACATCGAAAGTTGCTCGAATTTAGTACGGACGGTGACTTTGTGCGCAGTTTTGGAGAAGGACTCTTTGTCGACCCCCACGGCTTGCGCATCGATCGAGATGACAACATTTGGACCACCGATCTCGAGCATCACACCGTCTTGAAGCTCAGTCCAGAGGGCCGACTCCTGATGGTGATGGGCCAGCGGAACACCAGCGGTCTGTACGATGACGCACGAAAAATGCCACTGTTTTTTAAACCCGCAGATGTTGCCTTTGGCAGCAATGGAGACATTTACGTAGCTGATGGATACGGGAACCACCGAGTAGTACAATTAAATGCTGCAGGCGAATTAATCAGAACCTGGGGAGAGCTCGGAAGTGAAGAGGGCAATTTTAATAATCCGCATAATATTGTGGTGATCCGCAATCGAGTATTCGTCGCAGATCGCTACAACAAGCGTGTTCAGGTATTTGATCGGGAAGGCAAATTTCTCGAAGCTTGGACCAATGTAGGTATTCCATGGGGTCTGGCAACTAGCCCAGAGGGAAACCTTTATCTGGTTGATGGCGATGCGGAAGTGATCTACAAGCTAGATGCCCAAGGCAATATCTTGGGTAAGCATGAAGCAGGACCTGGTGGCAAGGACGGGCAATTGCGGGCCGCCCATGGCATCGCAGCTGGGCCTCAAGAAGAGTTGTACGTGACAGAAGTGCTCAATTGGAGAGCTCAAAAATTTCAGCAAAAATGGACAAAGGGCCCCTGGCAACGGTTACTCACTACCGGCTGTGCCACCTACCGGCATGAATCTGCTTTTGTGGAAGTGGATGGCAAATTCTATGCTTTGGGAGGTCGCAATACTGACAAAGTAGACATCTTCGATCCTCTTACCAAGACGTGGTCGGAGGGCGCCCCCACTCCACTTGAGATGCACCATTTTCAAGCCATCGCATATCAAGATGAAATTTGGGTCATTGGCGGATTCACCGGCCCTTATCCCAAGGAAGAACCCATGCCCTTTCTTTATGTCTACAATCCTGCAAATGACAGTTGGCGGGTAGGCGGAAAACAGCCTGATGGTCGACATCGTGGAGCCGCAGGAGTCTCTATATACAATGACAAATTTTACCTTCTCTGTGGGAATGAAGAAGGACACTACACGGGCCACACGACTTGGTTTGACGAATTCGACCCCAGTACCAAGGAGTGGAAATCAATGCCGGATGCCCCGCATACCCGCGATCATTTTCAATCGGCTATCGTTGGAAACAAATTGTACGCTGCTGGTGGCCGAAACACTTCCGCAAAAACCCAACACGTGATGGACCAGACCATACCGGAGATAGATGTTTTTGACTTTATCGCCGGGACATGGACCACCCTACCCAGCAGTGCCAATTTACCCACCTTACGTGCTGGCACCACGGTGGTCGTACATGAAGGCCAGGTGATCTTGATGGGCGGCGAAAGTGGCACCCAAATTCCTGCACACAGCGAGGTGGAAGCACTCAATATCTCCACAGGTACTTGGTCACAATTGCATCCTATGCTGCAAGGTCGTCATGGTACACAAGCCATCCTATACCAGGGCAAAATCTATCTGGCTGGAGGCAGCAGCGACCGCGGCGGCGGACCAGAAATGAAAAGTATCGATCGCTGGA
>CAJQNM010000617.1 GCA_905479665.1 uncultured Saprospiraceae bacterium | reverse complement strand
TTCTGACCTTGATGGAGTTCTATGTATATCATCAGCTCAGAGCCTTGGGAGTGAGTCCCAAAAAGATCTATTTGGCTCATGAGACCTTGTCAGAGTCGTTAGATTCCAAATTTCCATTTGCGAATGCAAAGATTCTTACGGATCGCAGAACCATCTTTTTTGAAGGTGACTTCATTAGCGCCGACAAGAGTATGCAGTACCTCTTGGAAAAAGTGATTAGACCATTTTGCAAGAAAATCGAATTTGGATCTGATTCGTTGCCCGCTAGATTTTATCCTCTAGGTAAATCAAAAGCGGTTGTGGTTGACCCCGAGCATCAGTTCGGACTCCCGACCATAGAAGGCACAAACATACTAGCAGAGACGATCTATCGAATGCATGCAGCCGGTGAAAAAGCCGCAAAAATATCTAAGCTGTCCGACTTGAAGAAGTCTCAAATTGATGATGCGCTACTTTATTTCAAAGCTGCCTGATACGGATATATTTAGATGAAAATCTTCCGAGTCAGCTTGCAAAAGGACTTAATATACTCGAAGCGCCTAATGATGATATAATGGACAATGGTTAACTCAAATCTGACGTCTCAAGTCTAACGTCTCATATCTAACGTCTCATATCTCATTGATTTCTTTGTCGGTCACTAGCGCTCTCCTCGTTTTCCCGGAACATATGTTTCTTCAGCCCTTTGCTCTACATCTGCCCGATAGTAGGGCACGTCTTTAAACGCGCCATCGACATATCGTTGTGCCTGATCATAAAAGTGTGGAGATGCAGGATCCCCGCTCTGACCACCCGCCAGCATACTCTTGGCTTTTACCCTATCACCAAACTCGACCACAGCAACAAAACTATTTCCCGATGTCCCGTAGATGCGTTTGGTATCATATTGCCGTGCTCCGTAGGATGCCAGTGCACCCCAGCGGCCAGAGGCAAATCCGACTGGAAGGCTGGGCTTAGCATCATCGAAGGGTTGTTTTATTTCTCCATTGATTCGTTGAAAACGATTTATTTCTCCCCAAGGAGTCTGCCATTTTCCGAAGTCTTGCTCCAGCTGATCGATGGCCTGTGTAAAAATGGCCAGGCGTTCGGCATCTGGGCTGTCGGTGCCAAAATAATTTACGCGTTCCATGGGCGTGAGTCCCTCGGGAGATTTGCCCATGGCTTTATACAGTGAACCATAATAATGTGCTATCGACATTGCAATCGATTCGGCCGATGTCGCAAAATCCCATTCACGCAAAGTCTCAATAATTTGATCTTTCTTCTCCGTCTTTTTTGGCGAGCGATCGTAGGCTTCGATGAGACCCTTAGTTATTTTTTCAAACCCGGGTATAAATGGATCATAGGCCATTGCAATTAATTTATCCAGTGTAAATCCATTGCTTCCTTCCAAGAGACGCAAGGCATGGATACCCCGAAAATTTTCGCGATCGATCGACATGTAGCCGGGATAGTCTTCTTTTTTGGGACTGTGTTCTCCCGCTGAGGTAAATGGTGTAGAATTGCAATTTTGTATCCATCCATTAGGGGGATTGACCACTACGATGGCCTCGTCAACGGGATGCAAACCTTGCCAATCTGTTTCTGGATCATCTCCAGCGACAGGTTGGGTGTAATTATATTTTTCGTTTCTCCGTGGAATAAAATTACCGTGGTAGTAAGCAATATTTCCCTGGGCATCCGCATAAACTGTATTGTTTGAAGAATTGGTACGAATATTCATCATATCCCTAAATTCATCGTGACCATTTAATTTGGTGCGCGTAAAGGATTGTTCCAAGGCCTTTGTAGGTTCCCACATAAGGGCGGTAGAGACCCAGGCATCGTCCAGCATATGAGTGACTGGACCATGATGGGTACGATAGATAGGGAAGGTCTTTTCCTGAATCTCATTTCCAGCAAGGTACTTCAGCGTGACTTCACCTGTTTCCACCTCTCGCCATTCATCACCATACTCGTACATGAGTTTACCTTCCCGCTCACGCACATCTTCAACAAACTCATCGATGACATCCGTATAGGTAGAAGTGTGCATCCATCCCGTTTTCTCATTGAATCCCTGATAGATGAAAAATTGGCCCCACGTCACTGCACCATATGCATTAAGACCTTCTTCACTCACGGCATGTACCTCTCCGCGAAAATAAAAGGAGGTGTGCGGATTGATCAAGAGCATCGCATCTCCCGATGCGGTGAGCGCTCCCGAAATGGCAATACCGTTCGATCCTTGTGGCTCTGCATTCGGATCAATCTGCGGCTGCCGATAGCCTAGTGCCTCTTTGGGTGCTACTGGATTTTCGTAAAATGCTTTAACACCCTTGGTTGAAACTCTTTCGATATCTCCGCCAATCGATCCTTCACTAAAATACATCGGCATCCATGGTTCGAAATGAGTGAGAAGTCTGGGTTTGACCTCTGGATGAGTCTGTAAGTAATAATTTACCCCATCGGCAAAAGCAACACAGAGCTTTTGCAACCATGCAGGACATTCTGCAAGGTTGGCCTCAGCCTCCTCCTGACTCATGAATAGACGTGCTCGCAGATCACTGTACAGCGCCTCCTCTCCGTCGACTTCTGCCAGACGACCGATGGCCCAGATATAGTTTTGTTCTACTCGATTGAAATCGTCTTCGCATTGCGCATAGAGCAATCCGAACACTGCATCAGCGTCACTCTTGCCGTATACATGGGGTACTCCGTAATTATCCCGGATGATCGTCACATTTTCAGCCAGCTTTTCGAGTCGTGCAACCTCAGGATCTATTGGTTTTGTACGGCAAGAGACCAAAAGAACGAGGATCAATAATTGAATACGTACCATAGGACTAAGATCCAAAATCTTTCTTGATTCAAATATTAAAAACCCTCGTTTGCATAATCAAGACCCCCAAAATAATTACCATACCCCCAACCAAGTGATATATCTCCAGCTGCTCTCCAAATAGGATGGCAAAACCAGCAGCAGCTACGGGTATGAGATTGATGTACACTCCGGTCTTCACTGCTCCCAGATGGGCGATACCGAGATTCCAAATAAAATAGGCGAGTGCGGTTCCGAGTACACCCATACCAGCTGCAGACCACCAGTAGGTGGATGGATAAGTGGTCAAATCGCCCAGCCCCTGAAATGGTAGGATCAACACAAATCCGAGCAGGCAAATAAGATTGGTCAAGAAGGTAAATTGTTGGTTGGTCAATTTTGTGTCAATTTTCTTCACCCACACATGGTGTAGAGCAAAAAGAATATTTGCAATAAATATCCAACCGTCACCCCTTGACATATCCAGAGAGAATATATTCATAGGATGGCCTTTGGTGATAAAATAGAATGCACCAATCAGAGCCACAATAATGCCCACGATTTCTTTTTTTCGTATCGAAGTCTTCAAGATAAAGCAAGAAAGAATGAGGGTCGCAGCTGGATTTAAGCTCATGATGATAGTGGCATTCATGGGTGTCGTGCTAGCCATGCCCAGAAAAAAGAAATAATTAAAGAGGAATAAACCGACGAACCCAATCAGCGAGAGCAGACCAAGATTATGTTTGAAATCAGACCATCGGGGTACTTTTCGCAGTGTAAATAGCAGAAGCGTGGCAACCCCAAATACATACCGCCACAGTCCGGCCTCCTCGACCGAGGAGTTTTCCAGCATGACTTGGGCAAGGTAAAAATTGAGTGCCCAGAAGATGGCAGGGAATAGGAGGAGTAGAGAATATCTCACACAAGGATCAACTCAACTGACCTTTGAGAATTTTCACGAAAGACTCCATTTCTTCCGGCTTCTGAATGCTTATCCGAATATGATCCGTCATGCTTGGCCATTTTGTGATCAGCACATTTTTCGAGCTTAGATTTTCCACCAATTTCTCCTTGAATGGTGCATCTGGGAGATACATAAAGTTTGTGGCCGACTCAGCATACTTAAGCCCCCAATTCGTGAGCGCTGAGGAGAGAATCTCTTTCCCCTCAGCTGTTTTCTTGACCACCATATCAATAAAATCGGGGTCATCGAGGCTGGCGGTGGCAGCAACAGTTGCGGCTACATTCATAGAAAAATCTCCGCCAGGGTGTCGATCACGGACAGCCTGGATGTTTTGTTTTTGAGCTACGGCATAGCCCAGTCGCAAGCCTGCCAGACCATGTGCCTTTGAAAATGTACGGCAAACGATCAGGTTTGGAAGCTCTTTGATTAGATCGATCACACTGCTTGATTCGCCCTGCTCTGAATATTCGATATAGGCTTCATCCACCAGAATCATCACATCAGTCGGCACCTTGCGACAGAAGTCCCTCAGATCTTGGGCGGGTACTTCTGTAGAGGAGGGATTATTGGGGTTGCAAACAAAGACGAGCGTGGTTTGGTCTGTAATAGCGGCATGAAGCGCGGTCAGATCAATTCGATCATGTTCATCAAGAGGCACCTTTTTTACCGTTGCTCCCAAGCGCTCTCCGTGCATCAGCATGGTAGGAAAAGAGGGCCAGGGACTTAGTATTTCGCCATCGACCATCGCGACGTGCTGCCCGAGAAGTGTCAATACTTCTGTCGAACCGGCAGTGAGCCCGATCTGCTCTTCTTGTACGCCCAGTTTCTGGGCGAGTTTGCGATAAAGCTTTTCCACCAATTCATCGGGATAATGATTGGCACTGGTCACCATCTGCTGCAATGCTTTGCGTGCCTTTGGCGATGGTCCCCAGGGGTTTTCATTCCAATGCAGACGTAGAGTCTTGTTTAGTGCATTGAGATGTTGATGGTCTGCTGCAGAAAGGACACCGGGCAAGATAGCTGCACTTGATGCCAAAAGACTGTTACGAAGCCAGGAGCGGCGAGATATATAAGTCATTAGTTTTTTCTTGAAGCTACCTATTTTTTCTCCCATGAAAACACAAAGGCACAAAGTGGAGTATCCATCTTTGTGCCTTTGAGGAAAAAAACTTTGCTATTTAGAACTCATAACGAATACCTAGTTGCGCATTCCAGCGCGCACTGTAAGTGCCGGATTGCACAATGCTGTAGGTGTCACCTGGATCACTAAAGTTATACTCTACTATACCATCGTCGTTGCGATTTGCCCGAATCAAAGGGAAGGTGTTTCCTCCAGTAAAATAGCGACGTCCCCAATTTTTATTTAGCATGTTCGTGAAATTGAAAACATCAAGAGTTAGCTGAAGATTATGCTTGGTGTCATTGGTAGTGATATAGAAGTCCTGCGTAATTTTCAGATCCAGAATATTTTCAAATGGTGTCCTGATTTCATTTGGCT
>CAJQNM010000616.1 GCA_905479665.1 uncultured Saprospiraceae bacterium | reverse complement strand
GAACGATGTTTCCTGGCCTATACTGGCCGCTGGTGGATCGGCCCTTGATGCAGTTGAGCAGGGAGTGCGCGTCGTCGAGTCTGATGCCAAAGGAACGACGGTTGGCCTCGGGGGTACACCTGATCGCGAAGGCAAAGTGACACTGGATGCCTGCATCATGGATCATCGCAATAAATGTGGTGCCGTCTCTTTTCTGCAAGACATCGAGCATCCGATCAGTGTGGCGCGTAAGGTCATGGAAGAAACACCGCATGTGATGCTGAGTGGCACCGGCGCGTATCAATTTGCGCGTGAGCAGGGGTTTCCACACCGGAAGCTACTGACCGAAGAGGGTGAAAAGGCCTGGCGCAAATGGCTGGTAGAGTCAAAGTATGAGCCCAAAGTAAATGTCGAGAACCACGACACCATCTCGGCCTTGGCCTTGGATAGTGAATGTCGCCTAGCAGGCGCATGCACTACGAGCGGTATGGCCTATAAATTGCACGGCAGGGTGGGTGACTCACCCATTATTGGAGCAGGCTTATTTGTTGATGGAGAAATAGGTGCCGCATGTGCGACTGGAGTTGGGGAGGCCATCATTCGTATAGCTGGCAGTGCGCTGGTCGTCGAGCTGATGCGCCACGGGCGCACACCTCAAGAGGCCTGTGAAGAAGCAGTGCAGCGCATCATTGACAAGCATGACTCGGTAGAGGATTTGCAAGTCGGCTTTATTGCCCTGAGTAAATCGGGTGTGATGGGTGCTGCAAGTATGTACGCTGGATTTACAGTGGCGGTAAAGACAGGCGAGAGCGAGGAGCTAGAGGAGGCGAAGTTTTTACGGGGGTGATTTAATCCCGAATAGATCTCTTGATCAAATAAGCGCGGAATGGATCCACGCCTGCCGTAGACATCCGATAGATTCCTGGGTAGTCGAGCATTTATTGCTCGGTGAAATCAGCCAACCTTTATCCAAAATTCATCCTCCCACTCTTCCACAATATTTTTCGAATGTGCTTTTTCGATAAGGTTCAATTGCTCTTCAGAAGCACGTTGCTCAATTTCCTTAAATAAAATCCGTTCTTCAAATCGTATGTGAGCTACGAGTTCTTCTTCGATCAGGGAGAGGTTTATTGCCACCTTATTGGAGGCAGAAAACAACCTTTTCAATCGTCTATGTTCTCGCAAGGCTCTTTTGATTAATTTATCTTCACTGTCAAGCAAGGGAAATATATGCGCTTCCTCAAACTCGAAATGAGGTTGTAAGTGATTTATCCAAAACCAATCCGTATAGGTCTTAATTCGCTCTAGAGACACCTCAAGCCTGAGTCCTTCCCTTATTTTCCAAGAGAGCAATAAGCCGAGATGATGTTCCCGGCTTACTGGTTGCAAAGCTTGATGACGTTTAATGGGTTTAGACATTCTTTGATTTTTGCTCGGCTTCGATCGCTTTGGGAAACAGTATATTGTTTTCCAGGTGTATATGTAAATGCAAGTCTTCTTCAAAATCTTTGAGCATGGAAAAAGCGACTTCGTACGTGGCGCAAGCATCTGAAGGAGGTGTATAGTTATTACTCAACTGTGAAATTTTCCGAAACCGCTGGCCTTCTGTATCGTGCTCCTGCATCATCATGTCAATCGGATTTTGCACCGTGCCAAAATCAGATTGATTAGCATGTGGATTTGCCGCCATATTTCGGACGTAAGGAAATAGGACCATTTCCTCCTTTTTCATGTGCGACAAAAGCTCGTGGGCTGAATCCGTAAATAGTTGCTCAATCTCAATCAATTCAGGGTGTCGGTCGCCATGTGCCTTAACCACCTTGCTCAAGTATGCCTTAATCTCTGGGATTTTCTTCTCCACATATCTGTGGTGTTTTTTCTCGATGTAGTCGGCAAGTAAGTCATTGTCCCAGGATTTGAAATCAGTTGTTTGCTGTTCTTTCTTGGTCGTAGCCTGACTCAGTTCTTCGATGAGTGTTTTTGGATCGATCTCGGCAGTTTCGCAAACTTCTGCGATGCTTCTGTTGCCATTGCAACAAAAATCAATCTCATGTAACTTGAAGACGGATGCTGCACGATAATCCTGTGCAACGAGGTCCCCGACGATGGCACTATTTGTGATTTCCATGATCTATTTTTATGATTTAAAAAGTTTTATTCCAAAAATAATGAGGCAGATGACCTTGATTGCTTCCAGTCCCACATAGTAGAAGTGGAGGTTTGAAGACGGCACATTGTGGCCCTGAATGTGCATGTCTGCACGAGCATCTAAAAGCGGTAGTAGCCATATACTCTGAATAGTGAGGATAAGAAATGGAAAGAGAAAAAATATGTATTTCCACTTAAACTCACTGATGCCTGAATAGAGCATGGCTGCAATGATCGTTACCGATAGGACCAATTCCACTTTGTTGAGTGCCTGAAAAACCAATCTACCGATACCGAGCCCCAAGGGAAGGGTTATGCCCGGTGCTTGAAACTTTATCCATGCTTCCATAAAGCTGATGGCACAGACAAAACCAATCCATAGAAAAACAGTGGCAATTGCGACAGCACTCGCCATGGGATAATTTGTTTCTAAATTCATCGTAAGAATTCTAGCATAAATAGGGCGCTAAAAAGAGTATTTATTCTATTAAAGTCCCAAGAATTGGTCGCATATTTGGATGTATACCCTTTGGGTTTATAACAATTCTAATAGGTCCTACTTAATGTACGTTGTTTCTTAGGTGCACGAGAAAGATTTCCTTGAGATTAGTTTTCGTTTCCTCACAAAAGGGGTTTTGCCTGAGTATTCTGGTAGTACTTAATCTTCATTTGAAACATCTCCGCCATTTTCTCTGCCCTCCATTTGGCCTCGTCCGCTTTGGTTCCTGCGAAATTTTCATCAACGGTTTCGGAAAATAATTTTATCCAACGCTGAAAGTGTGTTTCACTTACTGGCAATTTTGCGTGGGGCGAAAAGGGACTCCCATAGTAGGTATGTTCACTTAATAGAACGGTCTGCCAAAATCGGTACATCTTCTCCAAGTGTTTTGACCAATTGTCCTGGATGATACCATTGAAGACAATGGCCAGTATATCATCCTGTCGCACTTTATCATAAAAAGTGTTTACCAAGACCTTTATGTCCCCTAGAGTCGAGATATCTTGCTGTTCTTTCATTTTGTGTTAGACAATTTGCTCGCTTAGATGTTTAAAAGTGATCACTTCAAAAAAGCCAGCCCCTCGTGAAGTCCATTTGCTAGTTCATGAACAGTGGTCGATTTCAGCATAGACTCTAGATCGTTCCTGATGGCTACAAATTTGAAATGAATTGGACAGGGTTTATGCTCATTGCATTGCTCCAAGCCCAAGCCACAGCCGATATAGATGTTATCTCCGTCGATTGCTTCTACAATACGATCTAAGGTGATTTGTGATTGTTCATTTTTTAGAATTTCATAGCCACCAGTTGGTCCCTTGGATGAGGTAATGATGCTCCTGCTGGCTAATGATTGCAGTATCTTTGCGGTGAATGCCACTGGAGAGTCAATTGCCTTTGCAACTGCTTTGAGGCTTACACGCTCGCCCTCCTGTGATTGACGGGAAATATGAATGGTTGCTTTTATACCGTATTCGCATGCTTTTGAAAACATTGACTAAGCGTTGATCACCACAAATATATGCGTTTTTAACGCAATAGTGGATAAACTTGTCCGATATAATATCTGTGTTAACAAAAGGTTGATAATCAGACAATAAGCAGTTAAGGTTCAGAGGAATCGGATCGGCAGTCACGGACCTGGTCATTGCGGAAACACATATCTGAGGCCATAGTCGAGAAAGTCCAGTGATGATTTTTTCAATATGTGGGTTCCGTTTTTATTAATTATATCGATTTTCGATTAATCTTTGTTTTTTAAGTACCTCCGATTTGTTGACTTGGAAATACCACTATTTCCCTTGTTTTGATTGGTCCAAGACATCAGTTAGATCCTTTACGATATCGGGATATTCAGCATACAGGTTGGTTGTTTCCTTTGGATCTGATTCCAGATCATAGAGTGTGCCATTTAGTCCCACTGCTTGGGGGTCATCGTTCGTAGGCTCGCTAAACCCACCCGAACCCAAATGCGGTGTTAATTTCCACTTGTCTCTGCGGATTGAAAAATGGCCATGGAGAGAGTGATGAATGGTATATTTTCGAATGGGATTTTCTAAATCAGAGCCTTGGAATGCTGCGAGCATATTGTAACTGTCTTCGCCTGCACCTTCTGGAAGAGGCTGGCCGGTTATGCCGGACAAAGTAGCCAGTAGATCGGTGCTGCACATCGTCTCTTTTGATTTGGAACCAGCAGGGATATGCCCTGGCCAGCGAGCCACGTAAGGCACTCTGTGCCCTCCCTCATAGATATCCGCTTTCTGCCCTCTGAACATAAAATTAGGTCTGTGGGCATATTTAGTTTTATCCTCTGGCGTCCAATGGGCACCGTTGTCTGATGTGACAATGATTAAGGTTTTGTCTGTAAGGTTTAATTCATCCAAAGTGCGTAATACGGCTCCCACGGATCGGTCAACCAGAGCGACAAAATCACCATAGGTACCTGCCTGTGAAGAGCCCCTTACTTCTTGGGTGGGCAACCAGGGCGTATGTGGGGCGGTCAGTGGAAAATATAGAAAGAATGGTTCCTTTGCGTTCTTTCTTCCATCGATATATTTGATGGCCTTTTCGGTCAAATGCGGCAATACGTTGTCAAAGTCCAAGCTAGGAGACACCTCTCCAGAGCGCCAGAAAACACCTCGACCATCTATTTTTTGATCTTTTCCCGGTGTAAATGCGGTCGGTAGCTCCGTCACGTTTTTATTCTGAATATAAACGTAGGGCGACATATCGAGACTCGCTGGAACGATGTAGGAAAAATCAAAACCGAGATCGGCAGGTCCGCCACGCACCTCTTTTGAAAAATCGACATTGCTGTCGTCTCCTTCTTTAAATACGTTGTCCCATGCGTATTTCGTTTGGATTGGTTCATCGGGATTTTTCTGTTGCCACCCCAACCCCAGGTGCCATTTTCCGATGCATGCTGTATGGTATCCACTCCCTTTAAGAAAGGAAGCAACAGTCATCCGATCGGATTCAATCAGCGGAGGATCGAGATCGGAAGAGC
>CAJQNM010000615.1 GCA_905479665.1 uncultured Saprospiraceae bacterium | reverse complement strand
CATAACACCTTTGCGCGATTTGCCAAACTGCTTCAATTCAATTGAACGACACGAGCACAATAGACACAAAGAAGGTGCTTTGAGCGAAGACATTTTCAAATTCTTAACACAATAGATGTATGATTTGACGCAATATCTATATTGAAGACAGATAACTAGCAGGGATGGCTTAAATCTTGATGTGTTGATGAGAGAAGCGAGTGACCTCGTAATCAACAGTTCCTTTAGGCTCAGCGGCTTTGGCGCTCTCCTCGGCAAGATCACCCCACGCACTGATTTGTACGCTGATCAAGCGTTGGATATTTGAGCTTACCGCTTTGTGTTGAGCAGAACTGACTGATTTGCGGTGAACAAATGTAGGCAGCGGAAACGGAAGAGACTCAACCAGAAAAAAAGAAAGTTCCTTTAGGCTCAGCGGCTTTGGCGCTCTCCTCGGCAAGATCACCCCACACACTGATTTGTACGCTGATCAAGCGTTGGATATTTGAGCTTACCGCTTTTGGTGAGCAGAACTGACTGATTTGCGGTTAACTAGTGCGGTTTGAGGATTAATTGATGATTACTTGATTAACATATGTCGTTGGTTATGATAGGAGATGGAAGTGGAAGTGATTCGTAAGTGGTTGTACTTGTGGTGGTGTTGATCAATGAATATAAATTAACGGATGTTATCGTTGAAAACAATTTTATTACATAATGAGATAGGACAAGCATTGAACGTTGTAAAGGAATCAGTCCGTTGTCTAAATTTATATTTATGTGAAAAAAAAAATGGAAGGACTAATTTTGAATCAATTACTTATTGGTAAAGTAGTGACTACAATTTTTTTATTTTTTTTTTCCGAATTGACATATGACTGTAGTGCCGGTCATGCCTTGGGCGTATGTGTCTCTAATGAAGAAAAAATAAGTATACCCATAATCACAAATTTAAGGTGTGCAAACTTCACACAAGCATTGTTGTACTAGAATCGTAGTGAAAGTGATGATAAAAATGATTTGGTTCCTAAAGCTGAGAGTGACCACTGTAATGATACCTTTTGGCGATTATTCATGCAAATATACAATCACATGAAATAAAATGAAACTGTATCTATATAGAGGCGTATTAAATGAGGAAATTCCTCACCCACGAAATGATTACACACATGCTGTGATCGATAGAGATGTTAAAGTGATTCAGGAAGGAGCCTTCGAACATTGCCATAATCTTGTTTCCGTTGTCATGTACGACAACGTTGTAAGAATAGAAAACTATGCATTTTATGCATGTGCGAATTTGGAAATGATCAAGTTTTCAAAAACCCTCAATTATATAGGTAAGGGGGCTTTTATGAAGTGCAGTAACATGAAGTCATATTGTATACCATCTACAGTTGCGGTAATTGAAAGGAACGCTTTTGGTGAAAATAGACAGTTGCGTTTCATCATTGTCCCTCGCATGAATCAGGATCAAGAGCTTCCAGATTTAACGGAGACATCACTTTATAGCGCAACAGCAAAAAGATTTGGAATAAGAATGAACGAAGAAGAAGAACGAGAAATGAAAAGGTCATTGCGGCAGAATACGAGTATATTGGGTTCTTATTTTAGAGCCGAGAGAGATAGACTAAATGATTTACATATATTGAGGGTAAATTTGGTTAATCCATGGCTCCATGACCATATGAGGGAATATCCCTTCCATGTAATGTGTTTCAATCCTTCAATTTCGGTTCAACAGATGAATGAATACATTGGAGAAGACAAAACATCTGCCGCAATGAAGATTGATAAATTTCATAGATTGAGTCCGCTTCATTTCCTGTCGATGAATCCTCATGCACCAATAATTACTTTTGAAAAATTATTCGAGACATATAAGAATGCAATATTCAAGAAGGACATTCTCAGGAATACCCCACTGGAGTACGCGGAATTGTATAATTTTGATGGGATGCTAGCGATGATACGGTGTTTGTGTGTACACCGTCAGGCTTCAATTAAAGGCGATGTTGTGAAGACAAAACCATGGTTGGGTAGACTGAGAAAGCGCCATAACATAAAATATGTGTAGATAAATAAAATAAAAATTATTATTGTTAAATAATACTTATATGTAATTATTTGCTGTTAGAATGCCTAGAAAGTTAATTATTTTTTTTACAGCAGCAAGCTTTAACCACAGAAGTAAACCAATATTTAAACGCCGAGTTATATGGAAAATGAATAGCAATAAGAAAAAAATTAAACAAGATGGGAAGGTACCAGAAACAAAACATGATATAAGGCTATTAAAGAGGTTCGATATGATTAGGGCTAATTTTGCAGGTATGGTTGGGGCAGACACTGATGAGCCGTTGGTGATAGACAACCGTAAACAGAAACAGAACTTAGATGATAAAGATAATGAGGTGTTGGAAGATGAAGATTCGGAAGAAGAGGATGAGAACAAGGATGACGATGATGAAAGTAATGATGGTTTTGGTGGTTTTGGGGAGATGACAAGAAATCAATTTAGACAAATTTACCAACTCGATCCGCATCATGAAGACTATGAGTCAGGTGATTTGTGTGAAAGTAATGAAGACGGTGAAGAGGAGCAGGAAATTGATATTGATTTCGGTACAGGAGAGGATTGGGATGATAGGCCTACTTTCAATGAGTTCTATTGTATGGAGGACTGACTTGCTGGTCCAGTATTGGTCGCATGATTGCGAGCTTGGGGGTGGTGGAAGATGAATTGCGCCGAGATCCGGTTCACTAACCTTCGCAACGAATAATGTTAATGATAAAAATATTAAACCAGAATTGATACTTACCAACCGTAGAGCATCATCATTAGAATTTAATATGAAAATTGAGCTGGGGAAGTATAGTAACCTAACATGTATGAAATAATGTGCATCATCCATAATCAACAATATACTATGTCTAGATGAATACTATATACATATGTTTCATCATAGTCTGTGGAGTACATACATATGAATCGCCTGAAAATATGGGGTGTACTAAATAATTATCATTCTTGTTTATAATGAAAACAAATCTTTTAGGTTCTATAAATGGCCTTCTTATGTTGTAAAATGTGGGAATGGATGTTAAATTTTTAAACGTTGCTCTTAAATCGTTATTATCATCACCGTACCGGTCAAAATGGATTTTGTGATGCGATAACGAGCCTCTGTTCAGGGCCAGGGCAAGGGCGGTTTATTACTTCGGCCTATTATTTAAGAGTTCAGTGGCATTTGACTTGCAGCATCATTTGGGAACAC
>CAJQNM010000614.1 GCA_905479665.1 uncultured Saprospiraceae bacterium | reverse complement strand
GGCCGGTCGGTTTATCACACTGATAAATTTCTAATGTTGAATCAGCAAAAATATTCGCAAAGCCATACGCCTGATCTAAGGTCAAATTATTCACAAAACTATTGTGGCATGAGGCGCATTTTAAATTAACCCCCAACAATGACTGCGCAATATTTTGGGCAGCTTGTAGCTCCGTACGCTGGCTCGCGTTCACGACTCCTCGCCATTTTATTCCTTTAATAAAACCCTCCGATTCTGGAGTTGGACTTACTAACTCTGAAACCATTTCATCGTATGGTTTTTCCTCTAGTAAAGAATGGTATAACCAATCAGTAATTTGCTTGCGACCACCGGTGATGAATCCAGTGCCAGAATAATCATTGCGTAACAGGTCATTCCAAAAACTCAACCAGTGCAGGGCATAGGCTTCTTTATCCTGAAGTAAAGTCTCGATCAGTTGATTTCTCTTATCCTCTTGAGGGTTTGAGATGAAAGTTGAGGCTTCTTCATAACTGGGCAAGGCGCCCGTAATATCTAAGTACGCTCGGCGTGCAAAAGCTCGGTCATCAATCAGGTCCGGCCAATCGATTTCTTGCTCATCAAAATAGCGGTTTACAAAGCGGTCTACCGGATGTGAATATGCTGTACTCGCTGGGACATTTGGCAGGGTCAAGGCAATCGGAGCTTCGCGAAAAAACTTCAAGATCGTATCCGCCCAATGCGCACCTTCATCAATCCATCGCTCCATAACTAGGATGTCATCATCGGCCAGCGCCTCCCCTTCTGGAGGCATGGCATCATCGTGAGAGCGAGGTAATCTCAACCGACGGACTATTTCACTTTGTGCGACATCGCCCTCGACAAAAATTGCTCCATTCTCTCCGCCAGTAAAAAACCCATCTTTCGATTCCAACGACAGGCCTCCCTTGCGCTTTGTCTCATTGTGACACCTGATACATTTATTCACAAGAAGTGAGCGCACTTGAATATTTAATTGATCGAGTTGCCGCTCCGTAAGATCTTCGGCACTCAGCTGGGCCAATAGCGCAGCACTTGAATATCCGGTCGTGACAGCTGCTGGACTATCCCAAGCCAAATAATCTGAACCATGAGTGATGCTTGCACCCCAGTGGGCTGCGATCGAGATCCCAACACACGTGATGAGGAGACTCCAAAAGCGATGCCGATGCTCCTTCAAATAATACCAGGCTGTGATGGCAGACAACCCGGCTGCAATGTAACCCGACCAAGCGTGGTTGCGCATCAAGGTTCCCTCGTAGTCACCACTCTCCCTAAGGAGATATCCCAGCCCCACGGCAACCACAGATGCAATCGCTCCTAGCAAGACCATTGGAGTCACTCCGTCACGTAAGTTGACCTTCTTTCGCCACAATGCATAGCCATCAATGGCTAAGGCTGTCAACAACAGCCCAATCGGAAAATGAATAACCAATGGGTGAAAATGTCCTATCCAATCCAGCATGTCGATCTACCTCTTCGTATTATCCCTAAAAATTACAGAAAATTTGAAGACGGGGATCAGGAGGGTTCAAGGGGTTCAAGGGGTTCAAGAAGGTTCAAGGTTCAAGGGGGTTCAAAGGGTTCAATGAGGTTCAAGGGTCAAAGGGTTCAAAAGCGGAATCGGCGAAGCCCAAAGTGTTCATTAACTACCGGCCAAATCTAAAAGGGAGGCGCAGCCGACCGATCTAAAAGCGAGCGCAGCGAGCGATCTAAAAGGGAGGCCAAAGGCCGACCGATCTAAAGCGAATGCTAATGAGCTTCAACAAGCTCCGGAAACTTCGCTTGAAATCGTTTCAATCGAGGGATCGAGACCCCTCGGATATAAGGTTGGTTGGGATTCCTTTTTTCATAATTCTGATGGTAGTCTTCGCCACGATGAAACTTGGTAAACGCCTGCACCTCGGATGCTACTTTCCCATTGTGAATCTCATTCTGCTCCGCCATTTTTTTCTCAATGATGGATTTTTCCTGGGCATTTGAATAAAATAGAATGGAGCGATATTGTGATCCGCGATCAGGGCCCTGACCATTGACTTGGGTCACGTCTTGCGAACCAAAATAGACATCAACTAACGTGGGAAAATCAATGATTGTAGTATCGTAGTAGATCTCGACAGCCTCGGCATGACCGGTGGTCCCGGTATTGGACAATTCGTAATTGATGACATCTGTATGGCCACCAGCATATCCGGAAATGGATTCTTTCACCCCCTTGACGCTTTCATAGACCGCTTCCACACACCAAAAACAACCACTGGCAAAGTAGGCGGTAGAGTAACCTTTCAGATCGTCTGGCTGCGATGTTGCAGCGGCACTTGTTTTATCAGTATCGCTTTGCATGGCGCGCTCGCAGTTTCTGGCGCCGAGCATGAACGGGAGAATAAGGAGAACGGTCTTCAAAAATGTCATGATCTGTAATAGTCTATTATCGTTGAGATTATCTGTGCTTAAACTGGGAAGAGGTCTTTTTTGTTTTCTCTCCCGAGGGCCTACATGACTCAAAAGACTGATGAACGACACCTCTCGACAAATTTAAACACAAAAGTGATACCTTAATCGTATGCAAAAAGTAATCCTCCTTAGTTTCATTCTCAGCAGTCTCACCTGTCAAGCACAGGAAGAGATTGCACTTTATAACGGCAAAGATCTAAGCAACTGGTCGGTCGATGTCCCGGCAATGGACACTTCTGATGTGGCCAGCCCATTCATCATTAGAGATGGCCTGCTGGTCAGCATGGGTAATCCTCCTGGGCACCTCGTGACCAACGAAGAGTATGAAAATTATCAACTGAATATCGAATATCGTTTTGCGGGAGAGCCAGGCAACTGTGGCATCTTAGTTCATGCATCTACTCCTCGATCACTGTACAAGATGTTTCCCAAATCAATTGAAGTACAAATGATGCATGAAAATGCGGGCGACTTTTGGTGTATTGTCGAGAACATCGAGGTGGAAAATATGGTGGAACGTCGTGGCCCCAAGGATGAGTGGGGAATCCGAGAAGGTGAAAAAAGACGAGTTCTGAACCTCACCGACGATTCAGAAAATCCAGTAGGTGAGTGGAATAAAATGACGATCGAATGCCTGGGCAACGAAGTAAAAGTTTGGCTCAATGGAGATTTCCTGAATCACGGATTTAACAGTACAGCATCGAAAGGAAAAATCGCTTTGCAAGCGGAGGGGTCGGAAGTGGAGGTACGGAAATTTGTCATGAATAAAATAACCGACTGGTCTCATTAAGTTCGTCTAAGCATGGCAGGATTCATTCTTCTAAGTATTTTTATCATGCTGGCGATTTCCCTAACCATCTTTGCCGTGGTCTACCACAAGAAGGGTAAAACTATTTCACGGGAAACAGCCTACATTTCTGACCGAGACATTTTACTATACCTCAATTCAAGGAGCGGGAATTTTTCTACCCCTCAGGAATTGGCTACTCACTTTGGCCTTCCTAAGAGCTCAATGAAACGACGTATTAGTATGCTATTACACAGGCTTGCTATCCGGCAATATGGAAGTGGTGTTACACCAAATTATACACTTAGAGGGCCCCTGCCCGAACATCCC
Source organism: uncultured Saprospiraceae bacterium (assembly GCA_905479665.1). GTDB lineage: Bacteria > Bacteroidota > Bacteroidia > Chitinophagales > Saprospiraceae > CAJQNM01. The sequence continues at coordinate 502 of CAJQNM010000614.1, read as the reverse complement.
TCATCTCACCTATCTGCCGAACTTAATCTCGACTTATTGAAGTCACTCTTTGAAAAATATGATTACAAAATAAGTAGTGCCCAAATAATTTATGAAACAGGGCATTCGATCTTAGATATAACGAAATTTTTGAAACCCTATATGGCCAATAAGACCATTCGCAGAGTGCAAGATATCTACAGTGATCGATGGTACATTTTGGCTACAGAATACAGGAATCCCACCTCGACCACAGACGCTATATCTGCTTCAGAAGACAAGCTGGAGCTGGAGGTACTTGAATTTGCGCGGCTGCACAATGGAAAAATCACCATTGAAGATCTGGTCAGGGAAAAACACATGGAGCGAAATGAAGCAAAACTCACACTGGAAGAATTGCAAGGCAGAGAACTGCTTCAATTAGCACTCGACGATCTCGGAAGACCAGAATTTATTTTAACGAGCCCCTAGTAGACTTTCATATAACTACATGCTACTAGACTGATTTAAAGTGAGTTGTGTG
>CAJQNM010000613.1 GCA_905479665.1 uncultured Saprospiraceae bacterium | reverse complement strand
GGTACTAATATGGTCTCTTGTGTGTAGAGATCACTTAGATCAAATAATGTCTCTTTTAAAACTTACAATTAAAATTACGATGAGAAAGATTTCCTTGTTCTTTGTCTTGATGTTGGCGTTAGGCACCACTCAAGCACAAGAGGATTTTACCGGCATGACCGGAAAAAAGGCTATGAAGCAAGCAGCTAGGCTATTGAGTAGCTACAACCTCGACCAAACCAAAAACGGCGACAAATTAGTACAAGCCAAGGCGGCTATCGATCATGCTACCAAGCAAGATGATATTAAAGAAGACCCCAAGTTATGGTCCACAATGGGTGAGATCTACAATGGTCTTGTCGGATTAGATCAGACCAAAGCACTTTTGGATCCTGCCTATGTGGCAGAGCACAGTACCGGAGGTATGGTTGCCTTTCAGGCCTACAAAAAGGTATTGGAAATGGATCCCGGAAACAAAGGAGCATTGTCCGCTCTGGTGACCACGATCGGATCAATCACAAATTCAGGTTTGGCTCATTATGAAAAGCAAGAGTACACTGAGGCGTTTAGTTCTTTTCACTCCGTACTGGATATTCATAAAATACTTGAGAGCAACGAGGCCCCAAGTCCATTTGATGTAGAGGCAGAACTTGACAATCAATATTACATCACTGGTCTCGCAGCTATGAATGGTGGTGATAAGGAAACTGCACGCATATACTTTGGAAAGCTATATGACAAAGGATATGATAAGCCGGCCGTTTATGACGCGATGTACATGCTGACCGTCGATGAGGATATGGACAAGGCAGAAGAAATACTTAACGCAGCGCGGGAGAAATACCCTGAGGATACGGGCTTGCTTTTTGCGGAGATAAATCACTACCTACGTCAAAATCGGATTGAGGAGCTGGAAGACAAATTGGTCAAAGCCATCGAAATAGAGCCAGAAAATCCATCACTATACAGTACGATGGGTAATATTTATGATAAGAAGTATCAAACTGCATTTAAGGATGGCAACATAGATGAGGCCGATCAGCATTTTAATTCGGCTGTGGAATTTTATGAGAAGGGAGTCGAGGTAAAACCTGATTATTCTGATGCAATCTATAGTATTGGTGCACTCTACTACAACAGGGCTGCTTTCTATACCCAGGAAATGAATGCACTCGCAGAGGATTACTCTAAGGCGGGTACCGAAAAATATGAGTTAAAAAAAGCGCAGGTAGAAAAAATGTTTGTTGAGGCCCTGCCATACCTAAAGCGAGTAGAAGCTTTAGATCCGGGAGATCGCAATACACTTATCGCCTTGAAGGAGATATATGCTCGCCAGAATGATTTCGATCTGTCTAATGTCTTTAAGGATCGACTTGAGAAAGTGGAAGCAGGAGAGACAATCGAAGAAAGTTACTTTAAGCAATAGAATTCAAAACCCACGAATTCAGACCGATTTTGGAAAGAGGTAGTTCTTTATGAACTACCTCTTTCTTTATTATACCCTTTTCTTCATTCGTTTTAGACCCTGTCTTATCGAAGAGCGTACTGCCGGGCTCTCGTGGTTACTTAAATCCGTAAATACTTCGATAATCTCATCTCGTAGTTCGGGGATCGGGGCTCCTATACGCACAATAAGTCGGCTCGCTAACGAACGAATGGCGACGGGCTCCTTTTCGGATAGAAGAAACTGAAACGAGAGATCAAGGATATGTCCAGCAACTTCTTCCGGAATTACATCAATAAATTGCAGGGCTCTCAAAGAATTTCTGATCACGGCGGGGTGCACAGCCTCAGCAATGACTTGAGGCAATTTTGTCAAATGCTTCTCAAGAAGATAAGGGTGCTTCTCCACACAAAAACTGACTGCCCAGGCCGCACGTTGAGACAAGATCTTTTCTTGAACTTCCATACATGAGAAAAGGAGATCAAAACGACATTGATCTCCTCCCACATAATTTACAATTTCGAGACAGAGCGACTTTGAGTGCTCTTTGGTCAGCCTATTGCGAAGGTCCAACGCAGTTTGTTAGTCCTCATCAATAATCGCGTCATCGACAATTTCACTGCCATCTCCATCGAGGTCTTCAAAACCTGGCAGCGGATCAGCAGCAGATTCAGTCTCCTCAATTACTTCTTCGACACGAGTTATTTTAGGCTTCGCAAACGGATCGGTTACCTCTTCATAACGACCATCGGCGAAGGCCTCAGCCTTCTTAAAGAAATCATCTTTGTCTTCCAGTAGGTCTTTATCCAGAATTTCAGAAGGCTCTTTAAATGCTGGTTTGATTGCATCCTCGGCCGTTAGTTTTTCTGCCTTCTCCAGCGTCTCGTCCAATTTATTTCCCAGGTCACCGGTGAGTTCCTTTGCCTTGTCAATTAAGTCTGCTTTTGCATCAAGGACTTTCTCGCCAATATTTTCAGCTATGTCTTTTGTTCCTTCGACAATGCGATCGGCAGAAGAGACAGCTATTCCAGCACCGGTTGCAGCGGCTCCTAAACCCTCGGTCGTAGTTTCCGTGCCTTTTTCTGAAAGATCGTCTACGACTTGGTCGACAATATCAGAGCCTGCATCTGCAACATCTGAAGGTATATCGTGTAAATTATTTTCAACATCAGAGCTATTGTCATCTCCCAGACCAGTGACTTCCTTGGCCAGATTTACAACGTCTTCGGTTTTATCCATAACCTTGCTGCCAATATCTTCAGCTACTTCTTTCGTTTTATCCAGAAAGTCGCTGCCTTTATCAATTACTTTTTCTCCAATGTCTTCGGCAAATTCCTTCGCAGATTCAAAAACATCTCCTGTTTTCTCCAAGACTTTCTCGCCCAGTTCTTCGCTAGAATCAACGGCCTTCTCCCAAACATCCTCAGCTTTATCCTTGAGGTCAGACCCAATATCTTCCATTTTCTCCATTGCATCACTGCCAATCTCCCGGCCTTTGTCCATGGCCTTTTCTGCAGCCGATTTTGTCACCGACTTTGCACCAAATATTACTTTCTTAATCTCGTCAAAGAATCCCATGTCAATTAGTTTTTAATAAGACTCTTAAGATACAGAAAGACAACTAAGAATTTTATCAAATTAATGACATCTTTTGGCTCTGAATTGGGCAAAAGAGATCTTTTTTCGCTTTTGGCCTACTATTTGCCTATAAAGTTTGATACCGCAAATGGT
>CAJQNM010000612.1 GCA_905479665.1 uncultured Saprospiraceae bacterium | reverse complement strand
ATTGCGATTCCATCACAATTCCTGCGGATCGCACAGTCATAGCCAAAATCCAGCATAATAGAGACTTTCACCCTACAAGTATTTCATTCTCAGTACTTTTACTGAAATGAGTGGTAACCATTCGAGGCACACACACGCGATGACCACACCAGCCACCCTATCGGGATGGCCGACGGCTATCGCCAAACCGTTATCCCTTATTATGTCTTGCATGGAATTGAACCACTTAATTAAAATCAGTTACAAAGAATAAGATATGTTGAAAAAATCACTTTTAACTGTCATTATCACATGCTTTATCATCAGCGATTTTTTGTATGCTCAGAATATCAATTACCCACCTAGTCCTAAAGGCGACATCGTTGAGGACTATCACGGAACATTTGTCCCTGATCCATATCAATGGCTAGAATCTATTGATAGTAAAAAGTCTGTTGCTTGGGTAGAAGCCCAAAATTTAATTTCAGAGCATTATCTAGACTCGTTACCTTCTCGTTCTTATTTTAGTAGCCGACTTAAGGAGTTAGAACTGGTAAACCGCCCAAGAATACCTCAACGACAATGGTCATTCTGGATTTCTCGAGAACGTAGAGAAAATGGAACAGTCTATTATACAATTCAAGATTCCTTATTAGGACCATTGAAGAATCTTCTTGATGCTGATCGACTATTTCCTAATAAAGAGATGAAAATAAATCATGTCCGGATTTCTCCAAATGCGCGCTACTTAATGTACTCTGCATCGGCTCCTGGCACGCGTGAAATGGAGGCATTCGTGCGAGATTTAAGAAACGATGAAGATTTGTCTGATAGAATTAAGGGACTCAAATTTAATGCTCCGTATTGGACAGCAGATAGCAAAGGGTTCGTCTATTATCGCTACCTAGAAATTGATAAAGAAGGTAGAGATATAAATAGTGCAGTATTCTATCACACAATTGGAACGTCAATCACAGAAGATCTCATGTTAGCCAAGTCAAAGCCAGAAGATATTGGAGCAACCACATGGTCTCGTATTTCTGAGAACGGCCGTTTTGTATTTATTTATGATGAATTGGCTGGCAAACAAAAACTTTCTGTTATGGATTTGGGAGATCCTTTCAATCCTAATTTTGATGCTCCGCTAGTTGCATTGAATACCTCTCGAGATGGTAATTATGAAATTATTGGGACTAGTGGTGATACGCTGTATGTAAAAACCACAAAATCTGCCCCTAATGGGAAAGTAATAGCCATACAGCTTGACGACCCTGAAAACTGGGTAACAATATTACCTGAATCGGAACTTGTGCTTCAGCATGTGAGACTATTTGGAGGGCATTTTGTTGCTGCGTATCGCAGAGATGTAAAAAGTGTGCTGCAAATTTATTCATTAGATGGCAAAGGCCCGGTAGATATCAACCTCCCTACGATGGGCTCCGTTTTCAATCTAAATGGTCATAAGGATGACTCTACTTTCATTTTTTGTTTTGATTCTTACGCCTACCCCTTAACAGTTCTACAGGTTGATCTCAATACAAATGAATTGATTAATAGTGGTATTCAAGAAGCCGATCATAAGCCTACAGACTACGTTACAAAACAAATCTTTTTCTCATCAAAAGACGGAACTCAAGTGCCAATGTTTATCACACATCGGCAAGGTATTAAATTTGACGGGCGTACACCAACCTTATTATATGGCTATGGTTCTGGAGGTATTGAAGAGCCTATATTTCAGGATGATTGGTTTGCATGGATGGAAGCCGGTGGTATTCTAGCAGTTGCGAATGTACGTGGCGGTGAAGAATATGGTAACGAATGGGAAATGGCAGGGAGAAAAGAAAACAAGCAAAATACCTTTGACGACTTCATTGCAGCTGCAGAGAGATTGATAGAAGACGGCTATACCTCTCCCACAAATCTCGCAATCTATGGCGTTTCAAATGGAGGGTTATTGATTGGAGCTGCAATGACACAACGCCCTGATTTATTTGCTGCTGCAATTCCTAGTGTTGGTGTTCTTGATGTACTACGTTTTAAAAATTTCACGGCAGGACCTCGATGGGCCGCCTCAAATGGCGATTCATCAAATCCCGATGAATTTGTGTGGCTCTATTCCTGGTCACCATTACACCAACTTAAAAAAGGGGTATGCTATCCAGCGACTTTGGTAATGACAGCATCTAACGATGATCTGGTACACCCTAGTCAATCGTACAAATTTGCTGCTAGACTTCAAGATGTACAGGAGTGTGCACAACCTACGCTACTTAGAGTATATCCTGGAGGCGGACATGATATCGGATATTCTATTGAGACGCAAGCTGATCTATTGGCTTTCGCCGCCTATCATACAGGATTGAAAGTAAAAGAGTGAATAAAGCGTAATTCATCGACTGGTATAATAGTTACCTCTCATTGGAAAGTAAAAATGAATAGCATCAAAAGAAGGAAGAGATTGACACTAACCGTAGTGAAATAGCAAAAGCCGAATCTATATATATCAGACAAAGTCCCATAGTAGATCGGGGGAAATTGCGACGAGATTCTGTGTATCATGAAAAGCACCTATCATTCTATCATTCACTATCTCGATCGTAAGGGATTATTCTATCCCATTCGTCAGCTGCGGCACGAGCCACAAATGCCACTACAGGGTCTGTATCACTTAGATTGTATACTTCATGAGGAACACCAGGCTTGATATATATGAAGTCTCCTGCTTTGTTATCCAGTGTGCTTCTAAGACCAGGTCCAAAGGCATGTCGTACATTCCCTTCTAAGATGTACAACATTAGATCAAAGCCATCATGTATATGAGCGAAGGCCGTACCATTGGGTGGGATGGTAGCCATATTGCATGAAAGCTGAGTGGAACCTACATTCTTAGCAGACATCCCTTGCTTATAATGAATCCCATTCCATGAACGCTTATCACCGCCACCACGGATACATAATATACCATCGTGATCTTCCACAGACGAAGCCTCTATCTTGTCAGATTTATCTTTAAGTTCTTTCATGATTTTATTTTCTAATTAAGGAGGTAATTACTAGTTGTGAGACTTTACTTCACATCTTTTGCATAGTCGTCACCATAATACTTGCTGGTTATATTAGTATGGAACTTGATAGCAGAGATAGGTTCATACTTAGGATTTTCTAATCCCGGTAAGACTTCAAGGATCTCGTTCTCCCAGACATAAACTGCCATAGGAAAGGTAATTCTTGGTTTATCATTAAGAGATTTGTTGGCAGGCTTACTGACCCTGTGAGTTGTAGAAGGAAGTCGATCGTTGGTGATGCGCTGCATGTAGTCTCCAGTGTTTAGAATGATACTCCCTGGAGGCGCGTCGAGTCTGATCCATTTGTTATTTTCTCTATTGAGCACTTGCAGTCCTTCTACTTCTTGTGCAGGCAGTATCGTAAACAAGTCAACGTCTTCATGACCCAACATCCTTCCTGCCCCTGAGGCATCATCTTCTTGGTTGATGGCTGGATAATAGTTCAGTCTAAATCCAAAATTAGTCCCAGCCATCCGTTCGTCGTACAGATGTGGATCACAGCCGAGATATGATAATATGCTCTGCATGATCGGCGCGATCAATCCTTCATGTGATTGTACGACAGATCTAAAGAAAGGCTCATATCCTGGTCTTGGCCAAAAGTCTTTTTCATTGAAGTCTGAATCATCGAGATTAAAAGCTCTGCGACAGAAGACCCAGCCTTCTACTAAGTCAGGATGAATAACGGTGGTTTGTTTTATAGGGAAGTATCCTTCATTGACAGAACCATGACGTTTGTATTTATAAGGCAGGCGTTCTTCAAGTGGAATTTCTTCAAATACTTCAGCAATCTTTCGTTGTGCTTCTTGATACAAACCGTGCTCCACTCCATGTCCTGTCAAGATAGCAAAGCCTATGCCTTCTAATGCAGATCCAAGATCTTGTACAAACTGTGCTTTTTGTTCAGCGTCCCCATGGATAAACTGACTGATATCACAAACCTTGATTTTATGATCTTCGTCAAATTCATCGAGTGATTCATGCTCGACCAGATGATAGTTTTGATCTTTATTGACCTGATCGTATTTATTAAAATCTTGGTTGAGCGCATTAATCCCTGCTTCCTGACCTTTTTTATGCTGCAATATATCTTTGGGATCGTCCATGCTTTTTAACCATTGATTGTGCTATAAATATATCCAAATAAAACAAGTCCTAATATAGCTGGGATCACCCACTTTAACCAAAAGAAAAAAAGATCGAATGATCGTCCCTCTGAAAGCGATAATTGACTGCGCGTGATTCCTTTCTTTAATCCCCAAGTTACGGCGATCAGTGCCAAGCCACTACCAAGTAACTGCATGCCCGATCCAAATACAAGATCAAGGATGCCAATCAAATCTGGATACATCGCACTTGGAAAAGATAGAACGATTTCTATCAATCCTATGATGATCAACACTGTAGACTTAGACCATGATACCAATGTCAACTCACTTAGACACGACTTTGCAACATCCAAAGCTGCAATCAATGATAAGATGGCCACTAAACCCAAGGCGACAAGGAAGAGTGTACCTATAAGTTGGCCAGCAGGTATCTCTCCAAAAAGATGCGGTAAAGTGGAAAATATAAGTGTAGGACCAGATGTCATATCCAACTGATACACCAATATAGCTGGCACCAGAAATAAAGAGGTAAGGATGGCCGCTCCAACATCCCCGACGGCAGTCCATTTAGCAATATTAATGATAGATTCTTGCTCATTGAGATAGCTCCCATAGATCACCATAAATGTTCCACCAAGACTCAAAGAGTAGACCGCTTGTCCAAGCGCAGCAAAAATATTGAGGGGCTTCATCGATGAAAAATCTGGTCTTAAAAATTCAAGACAATGAGCCCATGCGCCATCAAGCGACAGAGAATGATAGATCAAGAATAAGATCACTACTAAAAAGAAAGGAACGAAGATTTTGCTTACTCTTTCAATGCCATTATTTAGACCTTTCGAAATCACAATCAAGCTTCCTATCAAGATGATCACAACAATCCCATATTGGAGATAACCATTGGCTAGGCCATTACTATACGCGTCTATGTGCTCCGTAGAGAAACCCTGAAACATAGAAAAGTACGCTGAGTAAAGCACATTGGCGATGACAACAACATAGTACGATGTTGCGACCAGAATTGTCCCCAATAAAATATAGCCGATCACCCCTCCTTTCCGCGTCCCCAATGCTTGTCTAAAAGCACCAAATGGGCCTTGTCGAGTGGAGCGCCCCAGCGTAATTTCTCCGACTAAAGCAGGAATTGAAAATAGACAGGTAAAGACTAAATAGAAGATTAGAAAAGCACTCCCGCCATACTTTCCCATCATATATGGGAACCGCCAGACGTTCCCAAGTCCAACAGCCACTCCTATCATAGTCAGGATAGTTGAGAGCTTTGAAGAGAAGATAGGACGACTTGGCATCTTGTAAAGATAGGTATATGCTTTCTGTGGGAGGTTGCAGTTATCAGCAGGTTGGATTAAATTTGTCTCACTAAGGGACCGGCGAAAAATTACTTACCGATTTGATACGGCCCCTTTTACGACCCCTCCCTACCGCTTGCGGTTTTCCTCACTTGGATGTCCTTTGGGACATCCACCCAAAATTGACTCGCTTGAAAACAGAAACTTATGATTCGTCGGCCCCAAAGGACCAAGAATTGAAGCAAAAAAGTAAATAGGGGCTAGCCCAAAATATGCAAGACAACAAATACATATACTCCTTTAGATACGACACAACAGAAAGTATGTTGTGTAAGCTTGAGTCCAGATACATATTCAATAAGGAAGAAGAGCATAAACAGCTTATTTCGAATGTAAAAATAGAACCTTCCAGAAGCGCTTTCATCAAAAGAAGACTTGATGTCATTTCATTTTCTACTGATTATGCTATGCTCATAGATCAGATCAAAAATGAGAATATTCGTACAGATGGATTCAAAGTTGAATATTTAGTATTGGACGGTGACTCCACAAGATACGCAGGGCGACTTGCAAAATTAAAAGATGTGGGTTTTTGTATTGACTCCTACCCTGATTATCATAACCCCACGGTCATTTATGGGATATGTACTTACGAGGGTATCTGGTATTTTGGAGTTTTGATCAAAAATAACTTTGCGTGGCAAAATCATAAGCAAAAACCGTACTCCTACAGCAACTCGATAAAACAGAATATTGCAAAAGCACTTGTCAATATTGCAGTAGGGTCAAAGCAAGAAGTAAAACTACTAGATGCCTGCTGTGGTGTAGGCACAATAATGTTAGAAGCTTGTTTTGCTGGATATGATATTGAGGGTTGCGATATCAGTAAGAAGACATGTAAAAATGCTCGGGCAAACCTCTCTCATTTCAATTATGTTGGAGAGGTTCATTGCTCTGATATAAAAAATATGACCAAACTGTATGATGCTGCTATCATTGATCTGCCATACAACATATACACTAAAGCAACGGATAGTGATATTCTACACATTATCGAATCTACATCAGAAATCACAGATCGAATTGTTATTGTATCTACTGCAGAGATTAGAAATGCAATTAGTTCAGCAGGATTAAGAGTGGTAAATTATTGTGAGGTTCGAAAAAGAGGAAAGGTAAATTTCACTAGAAAAATATGGGTTTGTGAATCGGAGGATAAATTTGAGATAAATCAAGATTGATTATTTGAAATAGGTTTCATAAAAGATTTTCTATTCTAAATTTCTCAATTGATTCATTTCCATCAAGAGTAGAGAAAAGTGAAATTTGTTTGACCAGCATATTCAGATAATGATTAATAATTTTGCTTTCATATCTTTCGTCTTCAAGAAGAAAATCCTCATGAATTGAAAGCCTGATAAAAAGGCCCATACTGCCCTGCTGTTACTCATTTTATTTCCACTCGGAAGATATATGGCTGGACTTGAGCCATCTGAGAAAAAACAATTCGTTGAACCGATTAGGAAAGATTACAAAGAGAATTACCTTTTCAATGTTGTAGCGATCTTTTATTGGACAAGGGCTAGCGCAGGGAATCAAGAAAGAGGAGGTAACCGAGCAGAACTTGTTATAAAAGGACGATCTTTTTTATAGATTCCTCACTTCCTTCAAAATTCGATGCGATGATCTGAAAGATGGATACTTCCTGACTCTGCTGGCCCCACCCATCTTCTGGCCACCACCCTTGGACTTTTCACATATGAGAAAAAAGATGTAAATTCCTTCACCTGATAGAGTCTCTCGACCATCTTTTAAGAGCTTGGTTTTGAGTGAAGCGCAGTCAATCATAACCGTTAGAAGCGCTTACGATCGATTAGTGGTCATGCCTGTGGATGAAGGTGTGTGAAGTGAGGAGGTTTGTGGGAGCGTGGTGTGGCGTATAGAGTTGTTATCGGCAATAGCATACTAAACAAAAACAATTATTATGAATTACTCTAGTAACTTATCTAAAACTGGTCAACGAATACTAGGACTACTTTGTGCGGTAGTTATATGTTTTCTCGTTCAAGCTTGTAATGGCGATAAAAAGAATACACTGCCTGAAACCAATATTGTTGAACAAAAAAGCAAAACTACTGATGAAATTCTAGCACAAGAAAACGCTTGGGCCTCCGCGCTTATTGCTGGTAACCTAGACTTCGTAGCTTCTATTATGCACCATGACTTTCGGCTGATTAGAGCCTATGGAGATGCCCCACCAATTAGTAAAGAAATGTATCTTGGGATGGAGGGTATGAGTGCTTTATCAGCAGACGTAACATCCGTAAATGTATCTACGGAAATGGATTCGATAGTTGTGGCAAGAGTTACATGGACAATGGATTGGGAGCAGGAAGGTGTTGGCAAACTACCACCTCATTTTGATATGATTGACACCTGGAAAAGGAGTGAGGATGGCATCTGGCAGATTCTTTCAAGAGTGAGCCAAATTGCAGATAAGCCCCATACTAACAAAAAGGATGCTGAATAATAATTAAGACTGCCGCTAATAAATAAGGATTCAAGTGGTCTGCATGCTACCTTCGCTCTGCGGGGACCGAATTTGAATCCTGTGACTGCGTGCCATATCTAAACGTTAGGGAAGGCTACAAAAGTGGGAAGGCTACAAGATCCAGTGGATCATCAACCGAGATGACAGCGGGCAGCTGATAGTGAAGCCACAATCGCTTAAAATACTTGCTAGTAATTAATGCGAAAATCTACTAGAATACGTTGACGACTCAGAGCCCCATCACAGCCTTCACCGCATCATACGCATTTACGAATCCATGCCCACTTTGGTAATCATACCCTTTATCACCTATGTCTTCCGCCGAGTTGAGAAGAATTTCTTTGATTTCCCATGGTAGCAAATCATGCTTTGCTGAGAGCATTAACGAAACAATTCCAGCCATGTGCGGGCCAGACAGCGAATTTCCACTAGCCGAGTTAGACAAATTACCTTCCGGATCTACGCATGGGACCTTATAGTTTAATGTCGCAAAATCTGGCTTGTCAACCTGGCCATCTTTGTAATGATCTGTATTCCACTCAACCGGTCCCTGGCTACTGAATGCTGGTCGTTCGCCATCCTCACCTACTCCAGCAACTCCCAAGACCGCATTGGGAATATCCTCTGGATTTCTCATCTGAACAGGAATTGGTGCTGCTTTGGCTCCGAATGCAAAATTCCCAGCACCTGAAATAAATACAACACCGCACAAGGTTCCATGTTCTAACACCTTCCTCCAATGAGTTCGCAATTCCCCAAGGTTTGGATGTGAGAAGCTCATGCTATAGGTGTCCGCACCTTGCTCTATCGCCCACTCTACCGCTTCTTCAATGTTTGAAGCTCCAATGACTGGTACCCATTTTGAGTCTGGAGCAATCCCTATTGCTTGTTTAGTGTTCGTTGCAAACGTTCCTGCAATTATCGCTGCACACAGATTGCCGTGTATATTAGTTGCCCTGCGAATAGTAGGTTCGTTCAGGTTTGAACTCCCTTGATCAAAATTATAGCCGTGATAATCATCAATGTACCCATTCCCATCATCGTCCAGCCCATTACCCGGTATTTCCCCATCATTTGTGTAAATAGTCTCCGCAAGTGGTGGAATGTCAAGCTTGAAGCCGGAATCATGTACCACGTTGAGTGTTCCTTTTCCTGTGATCCCAAATTCATTCCAAACTTCAGGAGCACGGATTTTTTCAATATTCCAAGGATATGATTCCACGCCTTTAATATCAAAGCGAGAAGCGGGTATGGTTTCGAGAAACTCCGGTCCCATGGCAGTACCTCTAGAAATGGATGGAGATTGCTTGATAAAGATTTTGGCTACTCCTTCTAATGTTTCAATAGTTTTAAAACCTTCTCCCGTGACAGTACAGCTGAATCCGTTTATAATCCAATGCTGTTTGATATCTGTGATCTGATCTGAATTTTGAAGAGAACTTAACTTATTCTTGATTTTATTGAAGGACGTATTGCTTATAGACTTCAACGTTGACATCACTTCTTTTCTTAACTCTCCCCTTGCTCTGCCATTGAATTCTTCGGCTTTTTTCAAAAAAGAATCTCCATTCTTTAAGTACTGGTCTTCAAACCATACCACAATGGTCTGTGAGTTTGCATTTGGATTGTGTGAGGGGTCGATCCGAATCTTCTTCTCATTTATAACAGATTTTTTTGAAACGCAGGATACCAAGAAGATGGCTATAATAATTAGTATTAAAGTTTTCATCATTATAAAAATAGCCTTTTACTGAGCAACTCCTGGCAAAGAATGACCTCTACCCAATAGTTATGGACTGCCGAAATGGAACCAGGCCCGTAATGTAGAGATGCATGCCCTTTCCCTTGATGGAGCCAAAGTGAGTGGAGTACAACTCACCATCCAATCGATTTACATTGCGGTGCTCATTCTTTCCAGGACCAACGCGAATTGTATCGTCACCCAAAGAATAGGTTGCATAGCCATCTTCCAAAAAGAAATCGTCATCATTGCGCCCTTTTGATGCGCCTTCCAAATGGCCACTTTCCCGGAAACACAATTCCAGCGTGACCTCAACATTCTCAGCACCACTTATGTCTAGGTCAATCTTAAAAGCCCCATTGTCTTCGGTAATCTTGATCTCTGAGTTGAACTGCAACGTATCCTTTGGTCTGGCGTCAAAATTCATTTTACTCCAGAAACGCCCATCCAAGGATTCGCTGAGTTTATAATCACCTTCTTGGTTCCGCTCACTTGCTGGAAGCGGATGGTAATAGTAGGCCTCTTTTTTCTCTGACAGCACATATTGATCTCCTTCCATGCGAACGCCGTCACTTCTGAAATAGCCCATATTAAAGAAGGAAGACGACAAGCGTGCATATTCAAGGATAGCAGCGCCCTTCCTGAAGGTAAAGAAGGTCGGATTGGTTGCACGGCCCGAGGCAACAGTCAACGGCTTGTCGGTTCCGCCAAAAATGGATGCCGTAATCTCTCCTCTCTTTATTCTGAACAGATCAGAGTCTTTGATGTGTTTGGTGTATTGAGCCGGCATATTTGCGCTTTGCGGTAGCTTCTGGCTTAATATTGGGCTCGCCATAAAATAGGGCAGACCGCGGGACAGCACCGAACGGTCAAAGTCCTGCATTGTTTCGATCTTGCGGGCCACTGCGGCAAAGAAGCGGTTGTCTTCACGGATCGCCATGTATCTGTAGAGGCGATAAAATTTAGTAATGGTAATCGGCGCATATTTATCCTGCCGTCTGGAGTCCAGGGCAACCAGATCACCATTCTCTTCCATATAGTAAAAGGTAGAATCGAGATTTTTTCGTACAGGGTCAAATAATTTCGGCCGATTGAGAATTTCGCCCAGGTGAATGAGCGCTGTGTTTTCAACGACCGAGTAGTTTCTGCTTCGCTCCGGAAATTGCCCATCTTGATTAATATATATCCCTTCCGCCAACCAGTGATCGATTCGATCAAGATATTTTTTGTCTTTAAATAGGGCATTTAATTGCGCCAGCACGGAACAGACAACCCAGCGGTGATTGGGAGTGTGTATGCCGCCGGTTCGGAGTGCTTCACCGGCACTTAGTAAAAATGTTTCAAGCTCCTTTTTTACACCCGAGAGTTCTTGAAAATCATGGTGACTTTTGAGAATATTTGCCGCGGGACAAAGCGATTCCAGCAAAAATGCAGTATCAGGAGGCGATTTTCTGTTGCCGCCGGAATCCAGCGTCCCGTCGGGATATTGCAGTTCCAGCAGCATATCGATCGTTTGGTGAAGTGCCTGCAACAGGTTTTCCGAGCGAAAATTGGATGACTCGGGGTGACAATAGCTTGCCGCTAAAACCGCAAAGCCACCGCTCAAATTCCGGTAATACTGCCTGTCGGGTGGATGGTCGATACGTTTCAGATAATTGGCGACAGAGACTTCATTCGCTTCAAGCAATCGAGTCATTAAAGCCTCATCGATCGCACCCTCTTGGCCGTCGTCATTGCCGTATAGATGCATAGAGATA
>CAJQNM010000611.1 GCA_905479665.1 uncultured Saprospiraceae bacterium | reverse complement strand
CGGAAGGACGATGCCGAGACGACCGAGTTCATCCAGCAGGGCTTTGCCATTCCCAAAGATGTGATCGTGCAGGACGAAGCCTCTATTTTGGTGGTCGATGCACAGGGCCGACGTTGGCGCTTGCCACGAGCCAGTGCTACTTTTGATGCAGCAACGACGCTAGGCCAACTGCGGATTTGTAGAGAGGTAGCCACCGAGCGCGATCTCTTTTCTAGTCACGGAACATTCTACGAATTGCCAGCAGAGAATGCCGATGGTTTTGCCAAGATTAGACCAATTGCTTCGCATGATTTCAAAATTCATGATTACGCTTCTTGTCGAGGCCTGCTCGTCATGTCTGGGATCGACCTGGCTGCACCTGCAGGAGCGCATATCATAAAATCGGATGATGGTCAGGCGGCACTTTGGGTTGGAGCAATCGATGATTTATGGAAATTAGGCAAACCCATAGGGGAAGGTGGGCCCTGGAGAAACACTCCTGTGACTGAGGGCGAAATATCGGATCCCTATTTGATCGGTTATTATGATCAGAGAGCTTTGATGCTGAGTCATGACTCCGATGCATCGGTCACGTTTACCATGGAAATTGATCCCACTGGTCATGGACCTTGGATAAAATATCAAGAATTTGAGGTCAAGGCCGGTGAGATAATCCATTATGATTTTCCAGCAGAATTTGAGGCCCGCTGGGTACGATTTGGGGTGGACCGAGCGTGTAAAGCTACGAGCTGGCTGACGTATGATTGAGCAGATAAGGAGTTGAGAGGAGGAGATGGGGATGAATCAAAAAAAATGCCTTGTTCTTCTGATTGGTATGCTCTTGGTATCTCAGGTTGGGGGGCAAGAATCAGTCAGAGGTTTACCAACTATTGACTTCTATGATGGGGGAGGTCTAGCCGGTTCAAACAATTTTAAAGACATTGCTCGTGGGCCTGATGGCACCATGTATTTTGCCAACAATCGACAGATCTTGGTCTACGATGGCACACATTGGACTGCCATTGAGACTCCTAATCACTGCAATATTCATTCACTGGCCGTAGGTGCAGACGGAAAGATTTATTGGGGATGTGATGGAAATGCAGGTTTTATCACCGGCGATTCACTAGACGGTCGACCGCTTTTGCATTCGCTCAGGGGGATCGAAGAGTGGTCTGAAAAGGCAACGCGACCGGTAGCTGATATCTTTTCCTGGGATAGCCGGTTGTTTTTTCGCAGTCAAGATGCCTCGTTCTCCCTCCTGGGTGACTCTGTTGAAATCTTTTTGCAAGATTATCGAGCTGCATTTATTGATGAGGATAAAGTCATCGCCATGGTCAGTGAAAAGGGCTTGGGACAAATTACTGAAAATGGACAATTTAATTTATTGCCAGGCGGCGAATTTTTCGGAGCGAAAACGGTTGCTGATGCGGTAAGATTGGGTAGGGGAGAATATCTGATAGCCAATCGCTTGGGTACACTGTACCGCTATAGTGAGGGTCGGACAACTGAATTTGCTCCCGAGTGGAATGACGTATTTAGAGAAGCCGACTTGTACGATCTTGAACTACTGAGCAATGGTGAAGTTGCGATCGCTACGCTAAACAATGGCATATTTATTTTTGACTCGCATGGGCAGATTGTGTATCATTTTGGCAGTGATCTTTTCAACGGTCTAAGTGACATCTTTCGCATTCGTCAATTTGGTGATGGTAACCTGTGGGTGGGTGCGCAAGGGGGTATTTTTCGCATTGAATATCCTTCAGCCTTTACCCTTTTTGATCAGCGAAATGGAATGACCAAAGGGGCAAAAGAAGTATTTGAATTCGGTGGAGATATTTACGCTGGAACCTATGCCGGTCTGTGCCGCCTCGAAAAAGACAAGACGGATCAGGCCAGTGTTTTTCGTCCAGTAGGGGGGATTGACGACACCTATTGGGGGCACCTCAGTATCGATGGGAGATTGCTGGTAGGCTTTGGTAATCTGGGTGTCCATGAATTACGCAAAGACAAGCTCATCAAAATAGGCCCTGATCTGCAGCCTTCGGGCTTTGTGCGCTCCAAGTGCGATCCCCAGCGTGTCTATGTGCCACACGCGAATGGCCTGGGATCGTTTTATTTGGATGATGGCATTTGGCGTTGGGAGGGAAATTTGCAGGGTATTACGGGGGATTATTATACCCTAGTCGAATTAGATAATTGTGACCTTTTATTGAGTAAGTACCAGAATTATTTTCATCATATTTCTTTTGATGAAGAGGTCCATGATCTCGAAAACTACACCGAAACTCGCATTGATTCTTCGCACGGTCATCCCCACGATGACTTATTTGATTTTATCCTCCAGAATGGAAAGGTTGTGCTTTCCGGATGGGAATCAAAATCCATGTACAGCTATGACCAGGTGCGAAAAGAGATTTCTTACGACAGTACCTTTAAGAACATGCTTGGCTTTCAAGAGGAAGTATATGTGCATCCTGGCCAGTCGCTCGAAGACGACTTTTGGTTCAGCACGTATGCAGATCCTGGAGATTTGTCGGGCGCCACCACCTACCTTGCCAAGCTCGATGGTAAGGGTAGGGCTTCTGCAGATCTGGTAGATCGAAGCCGATTTGCTGATGGGCTCGGCCCGGTTGAGTTTGTGATCGATTCCATGGCCTGGCTGACTTGGTCGAACTCGCCCCTGTATCTTCATGATTTTAAGGAAATTCAAAGGTCTGAAGCAGGAGCGGTGCGGATCAGTCAGATCGACTACGCGAGAGACTCATTAATTTCCGCAGGATTTAGAGAGATTGCAGAGCCCTCTTTTCCTTTTAGAAAAAATCACTTGCGCTTTACCTGGTCTTTGACGGAATTTATCAAGGATTATGCCCCTAAGTACAAAGTGCAATTACTTGGCTATGACGACGGATGGTCCGATTGGATATCAGAAACCCGTTATGAATACGAAAATCTACCCCCAGGTCATTTTACATTCCAAGTTGTTGGTCAAGATGTATATAGAAATGTAACGCAACCCAGCACTTTCTCTTTCACGATCCTACCGCCTTGGTATCGCACCTGGTGGGCATACCTCCTTTATCTCGCAGGGGCGGTTGCAGCCATTTCAATGATCGTACGTTGGCGATCTCATCAGCTCAGAAAGGAGAAAATGGCTCTGCAAGACGTGGTTGAATCACGTACCGCAGACCTACAATTAAGTAACGAAAAACTGGAAGCGCAAAAGCGTAAACTTCAGGAACAGGCAAGTCAGCTGCATGAGCTGGACCAGGTAAAGTCCCGTCTTTTTGCGAATATTTCTCATGAATTCCGTACACCACTTACCTTGATCAAAGGACCGATTGATGAGCTGAAGCATTCTCCTCGCAGCAAACTCGCACCTGCACATGTGGACATGATTTCGCGCAACACGGATCGGCTTCTTCGGCTGGTCAACCAGCTGCTCGATTTAGCCAAGTTGGACTCCGGTGATTTGCCGGTCAATCTTTCTGAAGGAGACGCCTATCAGGTCATCCGGCTCACGGCAGCCTCGTTTAGCTCGCTGGCAGCGCAGCGCAATATGGATTATCAAATCAAGATCCCGAATATCAAGTTTTGGGCTTCTTTTGACCGTGACCATCTCGAAAAGATCACCTTAAACCTGCTCAGCAACGCCTTTAAATTTTCTCCTGGGAAAGGGTCCGTACTCATTGCCGTAGACTTCCAAGATGGGGCATTGGGCATCGAGGTTCAAGATAGTGGGGTAGGGATCCCAACCCGCGACCTGGGCAAGGTTTTTGATCGTTTTTATCAGGTAGATGAGAGTGAAACCAGGGCAGAAGGATCTGGCCTCGGTTTGGCTCTGATCAAAGAACTTGTCGAGCATCACAATGGTAAAATACTGGTCGATAGCACGCTGGGACACGGTAGCCGATTTACGGTTCATCTTCCCATGCAACAGATTCTTGCTCCTCCCACACCGAAGGAAAAACTCATTGATCACATCGAAAATGTGATGAGTTTCAAACCTGTAACCCTGGAGTCCAGCCCGGAAGATCTGGAGAATCCTTCACTCTTAGTCATAGAAGACAATGTAGATATGCAGCAGTACATTTTTGACCTGCTGAAAAATGATTTCCAAATTCAAGTAGCGGACAATGGCTCGCTAGGATTGGAAGAGGCCATTCGCGTGATTCCAGATCTGATCATTAGCGATGTAATGATGCCAGGGCTAGACGGAATGAAACTATGTGAGCTCTTAAAAAGTGATGAACGTACCTCTCACATACCCATCATCATGCTAACCGCCAAAGCTGGCCTGGAAAACAAACTAGCTGGCTTGGATATTGGAGCGGATGTCTACCTCACCAAACCTTTCGAGGCAAGGGAGTTAAAAGCACAAAGCATAAATCTGTTGGAGCAACGCAAGCGCATGCGTGAGAAATTTTCCAAACTAGATGATTTTCAACCTAAGGACATCGAGTGGTCCTCTCCTGACCAGCGTTTCCTGACCAGGCTCATTGAAGTGCTTGAGTCCAACTACGATGATTCTGAATTCGGGCTTCCTGAGATGATCGAAAAACTCGCGATGAGTAAGACACAGCTCAATCGTAAAATGCGTGCGCTTACCAATCATTCTTCAGGACAATTTTTGAGAAACTTCAGATTGAAGCGAGCGGCCCAAATTATCGAGCAAGGCGAGAATGTCACTCAGGTGGCCTATGCCGTAGGTTTTTCGAACCTCTCTTATTTCGCCAAGTGTTTTAAAGAAATGTTTGACCAGACACCGTCAGAATATGCGAAGAAGAGTAACCCCTAAGAGGGCTTTAACCACTAAGAGGGCTTTAACCACTAAGAGGGCTTTAAGCCCTCTTAGTGGTTAAAACACCACACCCTGTAGTAGACTTCCAGCAATACTCACGATAGCGGCCAAGGCCAGTGCCCACCAGAAGTTTTTGACCTCAAAACCTGGTAAGAACCAATCTGCCACTTGGATTAAGATCGCATTGAGTAACCAACTGAAAATGCCGAGTGAGAGTAATCCCAGCGTGACAATTTTGAGAAATGTACCTAGAGTGACACTAAGGAGACCAATTACAATGGCGACTACAATACAGTGCCAGAAGTTCTTGAGTTTGACGCCACTGAGTAGTGATCCTCCGATGTAGAAGGCTGCTGCGGTAACGAGTATGTTGAGTAGGGTATCCATTTTTATTTGATTTTAATGATCAACCCCGTGCTTGCTGAAGAGTTCGACTACGGGATTTATTTCTACCAGTTTCTTGATTTGTACTACGAACGAAGGAGTTACCTCTAAGAGGGCTTTAAGCCTTCTTAGAGGTAACTCACCGGAATCGGTCTAAAATGGTATTTTCAAAGAAATCTAAAATTGTTATGTGGCAGAAGACAGTATTACTAAGTTGCTTTTTCCTACTTCATTGTGCTCTCCATGGACAACCGGAACCGGGTGATAGTCTCCAGGTGTTTGAATTGGCTGAGCTTACAGAAGAGCTCAGGGATAGTGAGCGACCATGGCTCGGTTTTTTTCGCAATGATAATTTGATTACGGGACTCTATACACTGGAGGCCGGTGCAACCGACCAGCAATCGCCGCATGACACTGACGAAATTTATTATGTCATCGAGGGAAGTGGCGAATTTGAGTGTGATGGTAAGATTGTATCTGTGCAGCCAGGCACTATTCTGTACGTGCCCGCGCACGCTATTCATCGATTTCTGAACATCGAGGCAAAGCTGACGATGTTGGTGTTTTTCGATTAGTTACCACTAAGAGGGCTAAGAGCCCTCTTAGTGGTAACGAAAGGCACTTATTCCCGTATCATTTCCCACACCCAAAATCAGCTTGCTCGAATCCTGACCTGTCATCACTTCGATTGCTCGCAGATCACCATTTATTGCAAAGCCACTTTCTGCAGGCAAGAGTGGTAGGAAGGTTCCATCACCATTTCCAAGCAAGAGCCAGCCCGGAGAGTTGTCTTGGCTGCCATAGGTGTTTTCAAATCTGTTTTTATTTCCACCCACTAGGAGATCCACAATACCGTCGTCGTTCATATCCTGCATTGCAATGGTTGCAATAGGTGCATTTTGTACCAACCGGGGCAGCGGGATAAATTCAAAACCGGTGCCATTGTTCAGAAAAACACCAGAGGAAAATTGTGTAGCACTCCAAGATAAGCAGGTATCCAATTGCTCTTTACCAAGTACATCTGCCAGGGTCGACTGCGAAAATATCTCGTAGCGATAAAAGCGTTTTCTGATAGATAATATACCCTTGACCAAATCATCCATTCCATGAAATGGGAATAACTCTACTGATCCATCTTTTACAGATTTTTGATAGTAAGCGAAGACAGGATCAATGCGGCCATTGCGGTCAAAATCATCGGCAAAAAGCATGAAGGGGCGCTCTGGAGAAGCGGTAAAATCCTGATTTAGTCCAATATTGCCAGCCACAAAATCCATGTCTCCATCTCCGTCTATATCTCCAGCCACCAAAGATTCCCATAGTCCCAGATGCGCTGCAAGAGATGGCGTGGAAATCCTCGTGAGTTTGCCATCAACATTTTTCAGAATAGTCAGGGGCATAAATTCGCCCAAGCAGACTAAGTCCATCCAACCATCACCATCTACGTCGCACCATTGTGCATCGGTAATCATGCCAAGGTGTTTCGTGGCCTGGGTATCGACGATGGCAAATGACTGAATATTATTTTGCAGTAAATAGCTTGCAGGCGCATGAGGATATCGCTCCTTATCTATGCGTCCTCCCACAAACAGGTCTATATCGCCGTCTCTGTCATAATCGCAAGGACGCACCACGGAGCCCGAGGTCGGCATGGTGGGGAGAATTTCCATTTTGCTAAAATGTCCGTTTCCGGTATTTTTATAAATCCGGTCTTGAAGCAGCTCTATATCCCGATCGAATTCTACCCCTCCGCTCACCACATACACGTCATTGAGGCCGTCTAAATCGTAGTCGAAAATAGCCAGGTCTACATCCTCAAACTGAGATTCTAAATCCCATAGAGTATCCATTCGAGAATTATCCCCGATTTGATATAAGGCGATGGGAGGGTTTCCTTTGCTACCCCCCATGATCGCATCCAGTTCAGGCTGGTCATCCAGTTCTCCCAAGCCGAAGGCAGGACCTTCACTAGAGTACGTTCGAATCCACAACGGATTAAAGTCAAAGTCGTTAAAGACATTCTCTGCATGAGATACCGATGATAATATTGCTGATCGCTGCAGCAGGGGCTGGACCGTTTTGACATCTTGGGGAGCATCTTGACAAGTCTGATAATCAATGCGAAATGTGTCACCACAGGGAACATTTTCGTAGACATCGCTGCAGCCGTCCGGCCAGATGATTTTTATTTCTTCCATTACTGCCGACCCAGTCAGTGGGGCTGAAATATATACACTTCCTAAACTGCTGGAGAGATAACCACTGGTGGGATTAATGTATTGGTAACCTTGGTGTGCGCCATCTCTCCAATATATTTTCGCCCCAATACCCAAGCGATTGGGCTTCTTGTATTGTACGGTCAGGTGAAGGTGTTTTCCTTTGACTGCCATGCGATTTTCATAGATAAGAGGAGGTCCATTTAGGTCGTTGGTGACTAAGTCTATATCGCCATCATTGTCAAGATCTTCGGCAATGACTGAATTGGAAAAGGAGGGATAATCTACGCCGGACTCGTGGGTGATATCTTCGAATTGCAAATCACCTTGATTTCTAAATAGATAGTTCGATATCTTGACTTCTTTGAGACCACTGAGTAACTTTCGCTTGGTCTCATCTCTCATCTCTTGCGTCTTGCCAAAACTCGCTTGATACGAATCATACTTGATGTAATCAAGATCCGTCATGTCCTTGACAAAACCATTAGATATAAATAAATCTTTAAATCCATCACCATCGAAGTCCGCAAATACGGGGCACCAGCTCCAGTCTGTCGCATGAATTCCTAGCGTCTGTCCGATTTCAGTAAATACCAGTCCCTTCGTATTTGGATCCGTACCAAGATTTAATTGCAGGGTATTGCGAATATATTCTGGGTTGTAACCGAGATCCATTTTTTGAAAGAATGGTTGGCTTTCCATCTGAGAGATCATGGATTTCTTACGGTCACTATTGTCAGGGAGCATGTCCAAGACAAATATATCGGGAGATAAATCTTGATTAATATCTGCGATGGCAACACCCATGCCGTTCAGGCTCTGTGAGGGTAGAAATTCCGGTGCACTGTTTTTGAAACCTTGCCCTGCCTGATTGATGTAAAGAAGATCGTTGGGCATGAAATCATTCGCCACATAAATATCTGGCCAGCCATCGGCATTGATATCATCAACGGTCAGGCCCAGGCAATATCCTTCCTGATTAATCCCGAACGAGGTGTCCTTTAATTCATAGAAGTCGACTCCACGATTAAATTTATCTCCCACGTTTTCGTACAGTTTGTCAATGGTCCGGCCTTCCGTAGCACTATACTGGGGAGGGATGATGAGTGTTTTTTCGATGGTATTTACTTCATTCGTTCCGATGAAGAGATCGAGATCATTATCGCCATCAAAATCCAGAAATGCTGCATGAACAGAAAAGGAGGTATCGGCCAGACCGTACATCTCTGCTTGATCCTCGAAAGAGATCATACCCTGCCCATCCAAACCCTGACTGACCAACAAAAGATTTTTTGGTGGTGATCCCTTCTCTGGTCCACCAATGCAGAGATAGAGGTCGAGCCAGCCATCTTGATTTATATCGCAGACAGTGGCACCGTGAACCCAAGCATTGAAGTGGGGAAGACTTTGTAGGCTGACATCTCGAAACCGCATGGATCCTTCATTGATGTAGAGCGCAGATGAAACTAGATTCCCACCAAAAAACAAATCAATTAATCCGTCCTGATCAAAATCAGCTGCTGCTAGTCCGCTGCCGTTGTAGCAATAATAGTAGTCCAGTAAATTGACTTTGGTTTCATCTATATCGTTGCGAAAGGAGATGCCAGTAGTGGATGGATCTAGTATGTTGAATTGATCATGGCCGCCGCCACAGGAAGTCAATAAGATGCCGAAGGCCAGATAGACCGATATGCGATTTCTGAGGAATATGCTGCGAATGGTCAAATATTTTACTCTATCTAAATATAAGAAACCTCACCCTTCCTCGTGGAAGGAAGGTCGATGCACATATCAGAAGGTTCAGCCGCTTGTCTAATCCAGTTAGTACCCTGGGTTCTGATTGAGATTCGGATTGGCGTCTACATCTTGGCGTGGGAGTGGGAGATACTCATGCTTGTTCTCTACAAATACACCATTGCTGTTGGTCCGTAGTTCTGGGTTTTCCTTAAACCTCTGTGCCGCAATACCCCAGCGCAACAAATCCCAATATCGATACCCTTCGATGGCGAGCTCTCTCACCCGCTCATCACGAATAGCCTGCTGCAACGAACCTTGATCCAAGCCTTCATAAGCAGGCATGTCTGAGCGGGCACGGACTCTATTTAGCGCAGCCAGTGCATCTTGATCTGATCCACTTTCGTTGAGTGCCTCTGCATACATGAGCAGCACATCGGCAAAACGGATGAGTCGCCAGTTATTTGTGTCTCCAGCCCACTCACCAGGCGAGAGCGAAGTCTCATTCTCAAAATTCAGATATTTCCTCACCCATATTCGAGTCAGATTATCACCTTGAAAGGCATCCTGAAACGACATCTGATACATCATGGCACCAGGGTAATCCCAAGACATAGTCGCATACGCTCGGGGATCTATTTCTCCAGACGTTGTTTGCTGCTCCATAAATAAATCAAAAACCCATGGATTGACCGAGACACTTTGCTGGCTGGAAAATGTACGTGGGGCAATATCGGCTTCCCAAGCTTGTCCTCGCCACACATTGCCACCGGTGCCACCCCATCCACCTGTGGTATTGCCATCATACTGGACTTCAAAAAGGGATTCAATATTATTGGTTGTTTCTTCACTAAAGTTGTCGGCGTAGTCGGCCGTCAAGTCGTACAACCCGCTATCGATCACTTTCTTGAATTCTGTCGCTGCTTGAGCATATTGCTTCGTATATAAATAGGTTTTTCCCAGCATGGCTGTTGCTGCACCCCAGGTCGCACGACCGACTTGATCTGATGGCCAGGTTTGTGGCAACTTTGCTTGTGCCTGAACTAAATCTGCGATCATGCTTTGATATACTTGATCTGGTGTTGAGTTGGGCATAAAGATTTCCTCAACACCACCGGTTACTTCATCCACGACCAAAGGAATATTTCCCCATTGGTTGACCAGGTAGAAATAAATGAAAGAGCGCAAGAAATAGGCCTCGCCAAGAATTTGATCCTTTCTAGCGGCATCCATTTCCACATTGGGCACATTCGCGAGTACCTGATTTGCCGCCGCGACCATTTTATATCCTTCCCCCCATGGTTCATTGAGTCGTCCTAGCTCTGGGGTTGCATTAAAGGTTCCGGCATCGTTGACGTTAATCTGTGGAAATGGATCGACTTCGTCAGATCTATGGATGAGTAAAAGAGCGACTCCAATTCTGCCAAATAACGGGATGGTCGGTAGGGAAGAGTATACCGCGACCAGACCGGATTCAGCATCAGCTGCTGTTTTCCAAAAGCTGACTGGACTCAGTCTATTGGGATCCTGGACATCGAGTTTGTCGACACATTCTACCGATGCCAACATGAAAACCAAACAAACGAAAATGCCTTTTATATTGCAATTTGATATTTTCATAATCCTTTTATTTAAAAAGTTACTTGAAGTCCCGCAAACCAAATTTTTGCCTGGGGATACGCCCGCCTATCTACACCTCCATCAAATAAATTGTCACCCTGTACACTACCTCTGCCAATCTCCGGGTCATATCCACTGTAATCAGTGAGCGTAATAATATTCTGACCACTGATGTAGAATCGAGCATTGCTCATGGCCACCTTTTCTACAATCCGAGAGGGAAGACTGAAGCCCAGTTGTAAATTCTTAACTCTTAGGTAGGCTCCATTTTCGACAAAGAAATCTGAAGCTCTCCTGTTATTGGCCCCGTCTCTTTGCGTGGGCCGAGGAATATTTGTGTTTGTATTTTGCGGCGTCCAAGCATTAAGTACGTCTGAGATTTTATTACCACCTGTACCATCAAGTATATAGTGAAACCGCTTGCCGTTCCAGATTTCCATGCCTTGCACTCCTTGTAAGAAAATGCTGAAATCAAACCCTCGAAATGCACCACTAAAATTTACCCCGTAGGTAAAATCAGGAATTGCATCTCCCAAGTAAACCTGGTCTTCACTATTTATTTGTCCATCTCCATTGGTGTCCTCATAATTGAAGTCTCCGAGTACGGCATTTAGCCGTCCGTCAGCATCGATTTCGGCTTGCGAATTGTAGATCCCTTCGACGACATAGCCAAAAAATGCCCCGACTGGTTGTCCTACATCTGTTCTAGTCGCGACTACGCCCGATTGAGAAATGCCTCCACCAATAATAGGATTGACATTTTCACCCAGAGCAACAACATTATTTTTGAGCGTGGTCAGATTAACCCCGACCTGATAGGTGAAGTCACCTCCACCACTCGCCCCACGGTAGCTGGCTTGCAACTCAAAACCCTGGTTTTCGATGGTGGCAGCATTGCTGGTCAAACTATTTCCCAAACCACCATGGAGCGGGATGGGTAAACGCGTTAGGATGTCTTCGGATCGTTTTTTAAAGTACTCCAAAGTCAGGGTTACCTTGTCATTCCAAAGCCCCGCATCAATTCCTACGTTGGTGGTTTTGGTCGTCTCCCAAATTAAGGTTGGGTTTGCAAGTTGTCTGATGATCGAGCCGGAAGAAGTGGGACTATTGACTCCGGCAAAATTATAATTGTTGAGGATGTTGATGCCGCTGATAATGTCGTAGTTGCCAATATTTTGTGATCCCAGGATTCCATAGCTGGCTCTTATCTTTAAATTGGTAAGCGCTGATTCGGGAAAGAACGGTTCTTCACTAATCCGCCAACCGACACTGACAGAAGGGAATGTTCCCCAGCGATTGTCTTTCGCAAATCGACTAGATCCGTCATTTCGAATGGTGGCACTCAACATATATTTCCGATCATAGACATAATTAATACGGCCTAAGACAGACAATAGCGTATTTTCTTGAACCAATCCAACAATGTCGGTATCGTCTGTAGCTGCAGACAATACACGCAGATCGTTGGTTGGAAAAGCAGTGCCGACGCCGCCAGCACTTCTCGCCTTATCCCTCTGATAGGTATATCCAGCCACCACATCAATTCCGTGATTGCCAAAAGTGCGATTGAAATTAAGCGTGTTTTCCACCAAGAGGCTGATACCACGCGAAAACGTTTCATTCAGTCGGCTTATATCATTAGATGCTTCCTGCGAGGTACTCAGAAAGTACTTAGGCGTAAAAGAGTAATTGTGGGCAATCAAATAGTCCAAGCCCAAATTAAGTTTGTAGGTGAGTCCGTCCATGATCTCAAACTGGGGTTGGATATTGGCCAGAAACCGATCCATGATAAATTGATTTTCGACAAGTAGGGCCGTTCCATACCAATTGATTCCCCGAGCCACGCCATGTAAATTTGGATCTATACCTGCAAAACCACCGAGGTTATCTTCATTAAATACCGGGATGGTCGGAATCTCTCCTCTTTCTCGGCCAAAGTAGGTGTTTGGATTATTTGCAGATCTTGAAAACGATAAATTTTCAGTCAGACTAAATCTTCCCTTTTTGAAGGTAGAATTTGCTCTGAGACCATAGCGCTGGAAATCTGAATCGACCACGATACCCTCTTGGTCAAGATACTCAGCAGAGATATAGTAGGTGGCATTTTCGCTACCTCCTGAAAAGTTGAGGTCATGGTGTTGATACAGTGCAGGATTAATCGCAAGGTCCTGCCAATCCGTATCGATGGAAGGATCAAAACCCGTATCGTTGGGCACAGCACGAGGATCTCCGTCATTATCTGCGACGATGTTGCGAAAATCAGCGTATTCCCGCGCATTCAAAAAGTCAAAAGTATGGGTCGGTGTTTGCACCCCCCATTTGGTATCGAGATTGATCTGCACTTCTCCTGCTTTCCCCTTTTTCGTGGTGACCAAGACTACTCCATTGGAGGCACGGTTTCCGTA
>CAJQNM010000610.1 GCA_905479665.1 uncultured Saprospiraceae bacterium | reverse complement strand
CATTATGAAATCGACGACAGCATTGATTTTTGATGATAAGAAAACGATGCGCTACTCCTTGGGTAAGCTTGTCGACCTCACTGATATTGTGCCTTTTCAGTATTTCACCTATCGGTTTGATGGACCTAACCGTGATGTGGTACTAAATACCTACCGTAAAAGGACGGCGCAAGTCAACGTCCTCAGTAAGAGAGAAACTGAAATCCTGCAATTAATTGATGCAGGAATGTCAAGTGCGGATATCGCACATCAATTATATATCAGTCGACTTACGGTAGACAAGCACCGGCGGAATATCATAGAAAAGATGGAAACGTCATCGTCGCACGAAGCTTTTCGCAAGAGCAAGAATTTGGGGTATTTTTGACCTCAATTGCCAGCGCATCAATGTTGTTGTTGTTGAGTTTTTCTTTTGTCTAGGAATATCTCCCTAATACCTATTCAACATACCCCTTAGCGCGGGCTCATACGCATCAGCATAGCGAACCATCCCCAAGTCGCTGGGATGTGATCCATCAGTAGCCCCTTCGCCATCGAGACCAAGCAGATGTTCTCCCTGCAAATAGTAGAGATCTTCCAGGCCCTCATCTTGCAGTTTCTGATAGGATTCGCGCAGAGCAACACGATTGCGGGTATGATGATCTCGCCGCTTTGGATAGAAATGAGCATTTGTATTCGTGCGATCTTCCACCAGCAGGACTGGCGTGTCGGACCGAGCTGCTTTAAGTTGTCGTACCAAAGGCGTAGCACGTTCTGTAACCAGCTCGCCACCCATGTTGGGCAAACAATCGATGGCATAGCCGATCGGATCCAGCTCCGCGAGCAGAGCACCGACTTCCTTTTCCATCCGGCCATTTCCCGAAAAAGCTAGGTTGATCACAGGTAGGTCAAGGCGTCTCCCAAGAATGGAGGGAAATGCCATACCTGGTCGAGAGGCACAGGCCCCATGCATGATGGAGGTCCCATAAAATACCAGAGGCCGTTGTTTTCGGGGAGCAACTTTTTCGAATGTAGCGCCTGGCACTACACCGATTTCAAGCTTCTCAACACCGTTGTAGAGGGGTAAGTACGCTTTGTACTCTCGCATACCAGGTGCGAGATCCTTAGCCAGTTGCGCTTCGACTTCCTGAGCGTCTGGTCTTGAGACCCCCAGCCAACGAAAATTTCCCTGAGCATCTCGAGCATAGAGATCGACACCACTTACTCCTGTGGCCGGCATGTGTGGCATAGCAATCCGCTCATGAAGTAAATCATAGCGCACCTGCACTGTTGGGCTATCTGATGTGAAGTGCACACACATTCCGGCTGAATGCCGCGATAGATCCCAGACTTTGTCTCTCACCACACCTTCGGCTTTACTTGGAAAACGATCGTAGTAGCGCAATGTATCATTCCAACCTTTGCCTTCGACGCCCCAGTCTTCCACATTGTACCAATCCACTTCGTCTAGGGTCGGTCTTGCTGACCCTGAAATTTGCATGACTGGCCAGGCTGCTGAAACTGTCGCTACGTTGCGTAAAAATGAACGTCTGGTATGATGTAAAGCCATATTGGTTATTTTCTGATAAGGGCTCCTCTAATAACACTGTTTGGAATAGTAACGTGGTTATTCTGATACAAGGCGCCAAAAGCGGTGTTTAGCAGGGCTAAATGAGTATTTTGGTAACGAAGTAACTGGGAAAAAGAACAAGTTAGCAACCAAAGTAGGGTTTTTAGAGGTGCCCTAAAGGTACTCAAGATGATCAAAAAATGTAGCAAAGAATTGTATTAAATTTGGTTGAAATGAAGAGAATATCCACTGTTTGCCTAGCCCTGCTGATCAGTATAACAACCATACTCGCGCAGGAAGATTTAGTCCTAACCTCTGAATTTGTGTATGAGGAGGCTCCCTTTCCTGAGTGTCATGCATCGACACTTGCGGTAACCCCCGATGGGGTGATTGCTGCTTGGTTTGGAGGGACCGAAGAGAAAAATAAAGATGTCGAAGTTTGGGTAAGCCGCAAAGGATCTGATGGGTGGAGCCCCGTCGAGAGTGTCGCTGATGGTGTTCAGGAAGACGGGACACGCTATCCCTGCTGGAATCCTGTATTGTACCAAGAGCCAGGAGGAGACTTGCTCCTCTTTTATAAAGTCGGACCGCATCCAGAGAAATGGTGGGGAGAGATGAAGCGCTCATCTGACGGAGGCCTTACTTGGCATGGTCATCATGTACTCCCAAATGGAGGCATTGGACCGGTAAAAAATAAGCCAGTTCTGTTGAAGGATGGCACGCTGTTGTGCCCTTCCAGTACGGAGGACGATAATTGGCGCATTCATTTTGAAAGTACTTCGGATGGAGGCAAGACCTGGAATGTATTTCCTGCAATTCATGACGGTTCTAATTTCAGTGGAATTCAACCAAGTGTTTTATTTCACCCAGAAGGCCGTCTGCAACTACTCGCTCGCAGCAAAGAAGGAAGTATTCTTTCTGCCTGGTCTGAGGATCAAGGCAAAAGCTGGACTGCTCCAGAACCTTCGCAATTGCCCAATCCGAATTCAGGTACCGACGCAGTCACGCTCAAAGATGGGCGCCATCTTCTCATCTACAACCATACATCACCGGTACCTGGTAAATGGGGAGGACCAAGATCTCCTCTGAATCTCGCCATTAGTGCAGACGGAGTGGAATGGGATGCGGTGACTATCCTGGAGAGCGAACCTGGCGAATATTCATATCCAGCTATTGTCCAGGCGGAAGATGGGAGAGTACACATTACGTATACTTGGAAGAGAGAAAAAGTGAAATATCTTGTTCTGGATGAGACTAAATTAGCCGGTACACCTATAATAAATGGAAATTGGCCGGAGTAGGAAATAAGAAAACTCCGAACGAGGCTTAAATGATGAATATCTTAATTGCCGACCAGTTCCTGGTAGCCGCCAGTCAAATGGTATAGATCCATTACTTCGTTGGCATCTAGTTTCTTATCATAAATGGACACTTCATCAAGCAGACCAATAAAATTTAACCCCAGAAATATTTGAGCTTCGTCTTCCTCCCAGGAAAAAGGTTCGGATATTTTCGTGATGCCTTGGCTTTTTCCATTGATATAAAATGTAGCGGATCCGGAGCCGCTGTTCAGACCATCAAAGGCTATTACCACATGGGTCCATTTACCCTGAGCGAATGGACGATATTCGGCCACCACAAGTCGCTCGGCAAAGATGGGATTCTTATCGGGTCCAACCCGGTCTGGATTCCAGATCGCGACATCACCGAAAACACCCATGCGAAAATCACGTGGATTCTGGTCAGAAAAATCGACCCATAGCGCTGCGTCATCATAACTCTGATCAGTAATTTGAATTGGATCAGTATATCCGGGAGCCAAGTCATTTTCAGGATCGAGACTGAGCCAAAGGGATACGGTGCCACTCCAATCTTGACGGTCGTAGGAGATGTTTTCTGCTGCCCGATAAAAAATGACCGGTTCCCCTTTGCGTTTATATTCTAAAGCATTTCCAAATACTCCACGATCACCAGCCAATGAAATTTCAGCGGGCAAATAATTTGCCGTGGCCAACGAATCTTGCTTGGGAGTGGGTGCAGAATAGAGTGTCCGATCACCCTTCGCAAAGTCGGCATCTAAACCTTGGTCAAACGAACTGTAGAAGGTAAGTGATTCTTTCAGGCCCTTAGCTCGGTCCTGTCGCACTTGTTTTACATGAGCAGTCACTTCTGCGACCGTGCCCACCCAAAGCTCACATTCAGGAGATTTTAGATAGGCTGCTAGCTCACGTAGCATTTTGGTGCGAACAGTTTGTCGTCCACCCTCTCCTATTTCATGACCAGCCAGCAATAGCCAGCTGCCGTTTTGTACTGCCGCATCAATCAGGGCTTTTATTTCCGGGAAGTCTTTACCGTCCATTTCGTTTCCCTGGAGGTAAGCCATATCCGCAAAGGTCGGATCATTGGGAGCCTCATTGAGCCAGCCTCTCCCACTTTCAAAAAGCTCGTCGACTAGTGGTATATAACTCTTGAGCCGCTGCCCTCGCCCCACAAAGGTGTTCCCACACGTATAGGCAAAAGAGGCTGGTCGTACGCCGAGCATGGCATGTATCTGATGGTTGCATTCCAACAACTCCTGGCGCATCGATGCCAGGGTGTAGTCTTCCAGCGCTTTATCACGAGACCAGGGAAAATTTCCCGTACAGGGATGTGCGATGGTATGGTTACCAATTTCATGGCCATCAGCAACAATCTCCTTCCAGCCTTCTAAATGCAATTGCATGGCTGCGGGCACGACATAAAATGTTGCCTTCAATCCCAATTCTCGAAAGAGCTCCTTGCCTACTGTAGGATGTGAGTTGCGCGCGTCGTCAAAGCTTAGGCTTATGGCACCTTTTTTCCCGTCAGGCCAAGGAAAGTGGCCCTCTTGAGAGCTTGCTTCACCGATGAAAAGTAGTGACAGAATCGAAGTCCATAAAGTCAATTGCATAAGTAGATTTTGGTCGAAAGATACAAACTGCGATGCTCTGACTGTATATATGACGAATTTCCTAAATCTGTTGGTTTGAAGGAAACGACAATGCAGAACGGTTGCCCAACGTACCTCGAATCGGCCCTAACCACTGCCACCAAGAAGATCAATATTCCAGTCCCTAAGCAACTTTTTCCTCCCCATCTAGCGTTGAGCAAAGGAACAACAAGAGGTAGACTTGAATAGACAACGAGCACAAAATTATCTGAATGAACTTGGGGCTACGTCTACACCGTTTTTAGCCATCGTTGATTTTGAGATGTCGAGGCCTTTGGTTTATCCGATTGCACAAATTCCTGATCATATTCATTTTCAGATTGGAGATGTTTGCAAAGGCTTGGACAATACTCCTGCAGAAGTAGTTATTCCCAGATTTGAGAAAGTGGCGGTACAGGTTGAGAAGTATACTGAAGAATTTGTCAAGGTACAGGAGTCTATCCGGAGTGGAGACACTTACCTCATCAATCTAACCAGCAAGTGTTCCATTTCGACACCTCATTCCTTAGCGCAAATCTATTGCGCCAGTAGAGCAAAATACAAGCTGCTTTATGAAGAGCAGTTTGTTGTTTTCTCACCTGAGTGCTTTGTTAAGATTAAAGATGGAATAATTTCGTCCTTCCCTATGAAGGGAACTATTGATGCTGCTATACCAAATGCTGCACAAATTCTACTCTCAGACCAAAAAGAAAGAGCTGAACATGCAACCATCGTAGACCTAATTCGAAATGACCTCAGTCGAGTCGCTCGTGAAGTCCAAGTAGAGCGATTCAGATATTTGGATTACATTGCCACCAACGATACGAATATTTACCAAATGAGCTCTGAAATCCGAGGTGTTTTACCCCCAGATTACAAGAATAGTATAGGAGATATTCTCTTTGCTTTACTACCCGCCGGTAGTATCTCCGGCGCACCAAAGAACAAGACCCTCGAAATAATTAGAAAGACCGAGTCCAATAGACGAGGATACTATACGGGAGTGATGGTATACTTTGATGGAGCAACTTTAGATTCTGGAGTCCTAATACGATTCATTAAAAAAGAAGATGACGAATTATATTTCCACAGTGGAGGGGGTATTACTTTCCAAAGTAAATTAGAACATGAGTATCAAGAGCTAATGAGTAAAGTATATGTGCCGGTTACTTGAGAGCATATCACTCAGAGACGGAGTCCTCGAAAACCTGGAGTACCATTTAGAACGAATCAAACTTAGTCGTGCTGCATTCGGATATTCAGGCGACTTTGATTTCTACCCGATAAGGGAGCTTGCACAGCTACATTCAATGGGCTGGTATAAAGTACGCTTCGAATACAAAGAACAAATCGAGAGGCTTGCTTGCTCACCTTATGTGATTAAACCCATCAGGTCGCTCAAGATTGTACATGCAGATCATTTAGACTATGCGTTTAAGCAGGCTGATCGATCCAAAATAAATAAACTGTTCAGTCAACGTGGCCAAGCAGATGATATCTTGATTTGCCAGAATGGTCTCATCACGGACACCTCGTACTGCAATGTGGCATTTCTTAATTCCGAGGTTTGGGTGACTCCCAAAGTTCCTCTTCTCGCTGGCACCAAGCGGAAGAAGCTGCTGGCACATGGAATACTCTTCGAAGAAGATATTGATCTGGAAAAATTAACAACTTTTACTAAGGTCGCATTCATCAATGCATTTCTTGATCTTAATGCAGTAGATCTGATTGTTGCAATCGAAGACGCTTAAGTTGTGTATTGGAAACTACAATTCTGAGCAAAACTAAGGCAGCAGAAATGATTGTGCATAAAATACCCGAAGAAATTCAGACTTACAGCATCGATTATCCTACAGAAATCTCCATTGGCCTGTGTGAGACTTATTTGGGGGGCTTCCAATAATTTTATTCCCTCCTTCTTCTTAATGGCAAATCGCCTTCTATAGTTTTCATCTTTAGCATCAAGAACCTCCTTGAGCTTCCTAAAAATGTCCTTCTCTACCATCTTGGGCTCAAAAAGCAACTGATATACCCAAACCCTTCTTAATATATAACTGAGTCTTTGGAATAGATAGCAACCCCAAAGCCATTTAATGCACTCTGTTTTTGAAGATGTTCCAATTTGTATGTGATGGAATCTTCGGGTTTCTGTGCTGCAAGTGAAGCGTGAAATAGAATAGTAACACCTATGAGAAATACCAACTTCATATTCTTTAATTTTGGCACGTTGCAAATATGGGTTTCTCTATGGGCAGAGGAAAGCGCAAAATGTTGAAGTGGGATGAACAGCCGTTAAGCAGGCAAGAAATTCAGTTTGGAAGATTTCCTTTAGCCAATTTCAAATAGCCTTACCAAGTCGGAACCTCTTCGCCTAAATACTGGCCCCCTCTCTACACTCCAACCAAAATCTCATTGTAGCCACGAAAGTGATACGTATTGCTTACCGTGGGCGCCTCGACCAAGCACAAATCAGGAATCCTCTGAAGCAAAATGGGCAGGGCAATTTGTAACTCCAATCGGGCGAGTGGAGCCCCCAGACAGAAATGGATGCCCCGGCCAAAGGACAGATGGGGATTTGGATCACGCGTCAAATCAAGTTGATCAGGCTGATCGAAGATGGATGAATCTCGGTTGGCGGCTCCAAGAATGAGAGATATTTGCGTACCCTTGGTCAGTTTATAATTTCCGATAGTAACATCTTCCAGGACCCAACGAGTGAAAATATGCAGGGGCGTATCGTGGCGCAATAGTTCCTCAATCGCTGCAAGATTAAACGCTGTCGAGGGATTCTTTTGCCAAAGGTCCAATTGAGCCGGCGCTTGCAATAAAGCGACCAGTCCATTTCCGATCACATTGACGGTTGCCTCATGACCGGCGTTAAGCAAGAGGATGATGGTACTTACGATCTCATTATCGCTCAGTGATGCCTGATCGATCTGCGTAGTAAGTAAATGAGAAATCAGGTCATCTTGGGGTTTGGTCCGCTTTTCCTCGATGATTTGCCTGAGAAAATCCATGAATTCTTGCGCTGCCAAGCCCGCTGCCCGCTCGATATCTGGAGTGCGGACCTGCTCATACATCCGCACCATGGCATGCGACCAACTCAGTAAATCATCAACCATAGAGGACGAAATACCCAACATGTCTGCAATAATCAATACTGGAATCGGTGTTGCAAAATGCTGCTTGAGATCCACCTGCCCATCCTGCCGGATTTTTTGCAACATTTGGTCACAGAGTCGATGTGCGAGCGTAGATATTTGGGGTGCTAGGCGTTCTATTTGACGAGACATGAATGCTCGCTGCACCAAGGAGCGAATCCGACTATGATCGGGTGGTTCTAAATTGAGCAAGGAGTATTGATCTGCCTGATAGAACGGCAGTACATAGTTTGCGGGACTTGGATCATGGGTCAGCGGCACTCCATCAAGGCTTCGTCCGAAGCGCTTGTCTCGCAAGATATGATCTATCTCCCGGTACCCGACAAATGCCGTGTGACCATAATTCTCCCAGAAGAAAGCCGGAAACCTTCCTTGCAGTTCCCGATAATGAGGATATGGATCTTGATAGAAATCTGGAGATCGTACATCCAAGACCACATGCTCAAGACGTGTCATGGTAAATTTAGCTCCGCAGGCAATTTTTTCCTGCCAATCAGCACCTCTTTGACCAGCTCGCCCAGGGCTGGACCATGCTTGTAGCCATGCCCCGATCCTCCACCGAGCAGCAATACATTGTCGTATGCCGGATGGCGGTCAAAAAAGAAATTTGCACCTGGTGTATTGCTGTACTGGCATATTCTGGATTCGAGCAGAGGAGCATTGGTCATTGCAGGAAAGCGCTTGCTGATATATTGCCGTGCCTGCTCTACCTCAGCAAGTGTTGGTTGCCGCTCCTGTGCAGTTGGATCCACTTCTGGTCCA